>NZ_LGDB01000185.1:0-79567 GCF_001279655.1 Streptomyces sp. WM6372
GGCGGGGCTGGGCCGGGGCGGGGAGGCGGTCCGGGACTACCGGATGGCGCTGGGCCGGGCGCAGGTGCCGAGGCTGGCGCTGGAGCTGGGCGAGCTGCTGGACGCGCTGGGGCGCGGGGACGAGGCGAAGGCGCCGTACGACGTGCTGCGTACGGCCGCTGCGCGGGGCGCGGCGGACGGGGTGAACGAGTCGGTGGTCCTGGGCCTGTTCGAGGCGGACCACGGGGATCCGGCGGCGGCCGTGCGGCGGCTGACGCAGGAGTGGTCGCGGCACAAGAGCATGGAGGTGGCGGACGCGCTGGCGTGGGCGCTGCACAAGACGGGTGACGACACGGCGGCGCTGGAGTACGCGAAGAAGTCGACGGACCGGGGGCTGCGGAGCGCGGAGTTCGCCTTCCACCGGGCGATGATCGAGCGGGGCCTGGGCGATGAGGCCGGGGCCCGGCGCCACTTGCAGGAGGCGCTGCGGACCAACCCGCGGTTCTCGCCGGTCCGGGTCGCGCAGGCGAAGGCGGCGCTCGCCTCGATCGGCCAGCCGCCGGCGGGCGGCCCGGAGAACATGCAGCCGGCCAAGCCGTGGGTGGCCCCGGACCTCCCGAAGGCGGCCAAGCCGAAGCCGTCGCCCAAGCCCGGCCCCGCCGGCACCTGAGCCGCATCCGGCCCCGCCGGCGTTCGAGGCGCCGGCCCGGGTTCCGGGGGCGGAGCCCCCGGAACCGGAATCCGCGGCCTACAGGTTGCCGCGCTTCTCCTGCTCGCGCTCGATGGCCTCGAAGAGCGCCTTGAAGTTGCCCTTGCCGAAGCCCATCGACCCGTGCCGCTCGATGATCTCGAAGAAGACCGTCGGACGGTCCTGCACCGGCTTGGTGAAGATCTGCAGCAGGTAGCCGTCCTCGTCGCGGTCGACGAGGATCTTCAGCTCGCGCAGGGTCTCCACCGGCACGCGGGTCTCGCCCGCCCACTCGCCGAGCGTGTCGTAGTACGAGTCCGGGGTGTCCAGGAAGGCCACGCCCGCCGCCCGCATCGACCGCACGGTCGCCACGATGTCGTTCGAGGCGAGCGCGATGTGCTGGACGCCGGCGCCGCCGTAGAACTCCAGGTACTCGTCGATCTGCGACTTCTTCTTCGCGATCGCCGGCTCGTTGATCGGGAACTTCACCTTCAGGGTGCCGTCCGCGACCACCTTCGACATCAGCGCCGAGTACTCGGTCGCGATGTCGTCGCCCACGAACTCCTTCATGTTCGTGAAGCCCATGACCTTGTTGTAGAACGCGACCCACTCGTTCATCCGGCCGAGCTCGACGTTGCCCACGCAGTGGTCGATGGCCTGGAAGGTGCGCTTGGCCGGGGCCGCGACCAGCGGGTCGACGGCGACGTAGCCCGGCAGGTAGGGGCCGGTGTAGTCCTTGCGCTCGACCAGCGTGTGGCGGGTCTGGCCGTACGTGGCGATGGCGGCGAGCACGACCGTGCCGTGCTCGTCCTTCACCTCGTACGGCTCGTCCAGGCCGCGCGCGCCGTGCTCGACGGCGTACGCGTACGCGGCCCGCGCGTCCGGGACCTCGATCGCGAGGTCGATCACGCCGTCGCCGTGGTCGGCGACGTGCTCGGCGAGGAAGCGGCCGCGGTCCGTCGTCGCTTTGATGACCGAGGTCAGGACGAAGCGCGCGCCGCCGTTGGTCAGGACGTAGCTGGCCGTCTCGCGGACGCCGTTCTCCGGTCCGGAGTAGGCGACGAGCTTCATGCCGAACGCGGTGGAGTAGTAGTGCGCGGCCTGCTTGGCGTTGCCCACGGCGAAGACGACCGCGTCCATGCCCTTGACCGGGAAGGGGTCCGCCTCACGCGCGGTGTGGGGGGTGGTGGTTTCGAGGTTCGCCAGAGACTCAGTCATGAGCGCAGAGTCCCGCCGATCCACAAGCTGCGCAATAGTTTCCTGTTTGCCTGTACAGGCTGCCCAGTCGAGGAGGAGGATTGCTGAAAGATCTGTGCAGTATGACCACCCCTGCGCCCGGGAGGTACCCATGGGGATCGACGAACTCGACGGCCGGCTGATCGTCCTGCTCGCGCGCGAGCCCCGGATCGGGGTCCTGGAGGCCTCGCGCCGGCTCGGCGTGGCCCGCGGCACCGTGCAGGCCCGGCTCGACCGGCTCCAGTCGAACGGGGTGATCCGCGGCTTCGGCCCCCAGGTGGACCCGGCGGCCCTCGGGTACCCGGTGACCGCGTTCGCGACACTGGAGATCAAACAGGGACAAGGGGCCGACGTACGGGCGCACTTGAACGGGGTGCCGGAGGTGCTGGAGCTGCACACCACCACCGGGCACGGGGACATGCTGTGCCGGCTCGTGGCCCGGTCCAACGCCGATCTGCAGCGGGTCATCGACCGGGTGGTCGGGTTCGAGGGGATCGTGCGCGCCTCGACGGCGATCGTCATGGAGAACCCGGTGCCGCTGCGGGTGATCCCCCTGGTGGAGCAGGCGGCGCAGGAGGGCTGAACCCCTCGCGGGATCCGGCGCGCGGCTCCGGGGCCACATCCGACGCGTGGATCCAAAGAACCTGTTGCAAATAAATCCTTGCATAGGAGTCTTTGCAACTCTACGGTGGGGCCATGCCCGACGAGCCGAACCTCGAAGAGCCGAACCCCGAAGCGCCCAAGCTCCGTACGCTCGACGCCCGCTCCCTGCGCGGCCTCGCCCACCCGCTGCGCATCCGCCTGCTGGCCACGCTGCGCCACGAGGGCCCGGCCACGGCGTCCCGACTGGGAGAGCGGCTCGGCGAGTCCAGCGGCTCCACCAGCTACCACCTGCGCCAGCTCGCCGCGCACGGCTTCGTCGAGGACGCGCCCGAGCAGGGGAAGGGACGCGAGCGCTGGTGGCGGGCCGCCCACGACGGCACCCGGTTCGACGAGCAGCTGGCGTACGACGAGGACCCGGCCACGCGCGGCGCGGCGGACCTCTTCCTGCACGAGATCGCGACGATCCACACGCAGGAGATGAGCACCTGGCTCGGTACGGCCCACGACTGGTCCCCGGAGTGGCGGCGCGGCGCGGACATCAGCGATTTCACGCTGCGCCTGAGCGCCGCGCAGAGCCACGAACTCATCCACAAGATCCACGAGTTGATCAACAGCTACCGCGACCTGCCTGCGTCGGAGGACACGCAGACGGTCCGCTTCCACACGCACGCGCTCCCGCGCGCAGGCGAATAGGCCGCGGTCCTGCCGCCCGGCCGCACCTGCCGGGCCTGCCGCACCCGCAGCCCCCGCCCGGCCCGCCGGGCCTGCGCACCCGCCGGGCCTGCGCACCCGCCGGTCCCCCGCCGCACCCACCGGGCCTCCGCGTCCGCCCGCTCTCCTCGTATCCGCCGCAGAAGGAGTCCTGCCGTGCACGCCTTAACCCCCGGACGCCGCATGAGCCGGCGGCCCTTCGCGGCCGTCCTGGCCGCCAACACCATCTCCATAGCCGGGAGTTCCGTCACCCTGATCGGCGTCCCGTGGTTCGTGCTCCAGACCACGGGCAGCGCCGGCCGGGCCGGGGTCGTCGCGTTCTGCGCCACCCTGCCCGTCGTCATCGCCGCGCTCATCGGCGGCCCCGTCATCGACCGGATGGGCCGCCGCCGGGTCTCGGCCGTCTCCGACCTCATCTGCGCCGTATCGGTCGGCGCGATCCCGCTGCTGCACTACGCGGGCGTGCTGGAGTTCTGGATGCTGTGCGCGCTGATGGCCGTCGGCGGCCTCGTCCACACGCCGGGCCTGACCGCCCGCGGCGTCCTGCTGCCGAACCTCGCCGAGCACGCCGGCACCCCCTTGACCCGGGCGGCGAGCCTGTACGACGCGGTCTCGCGCGGAGCCCGGATGATCGGGGCCGCGCTGGCCGGCGTACTGATCGCCGCCTTCGGGGCGGAGTCCGCCCTGCTGCTGGACGCGGCCAGCTTCGCGGTCTCGGCGCTGCTGGTCAGCGCCTTCCTGCGCGGGGTCCCGGCCGCCGAGCCGCAGCCGGTCACCGGGAAGATCTCCTTCGCCGGCTACCGGGCCGAACTGGTCGAGGGCTGGACCTTCCTGACCCGCGCCCCGCTGCTGCTGGGCATCACCGTGATGGTGATGATGACCAACGGCCTGGACCAGGGCTGGTCCGCCGTCCTGCTGCCTGTGCACGGCCGCGAGGCCCTCGGCGGCGCCACGGCGGTCGGCCTGCTCGTCTCCGTCTTCGGCGGCTTCGCGCTGCTGGGCGCCCTGCTCTACGGAGTGTGGGGGGAACGGTTCTCCCGCAGGGCGGTGTTCACGGCGGCCTTCCTGCTGTGCGGGGCTCCCCGGTACGCGGCCGCCGCCCTCACCGACACCCCGCTGCCGCTCGCGGTGACGATGGCGCTGTCCGGGCTGGGCGCGGGCATGCTCAACCCGATCCTGACCACCGTGCTCTACGAGCGGATCCCGGAGGAGCTGCGCAGCCGCGTCTCGGGCGTGACCACGGCGGGCTGCGAGCTGACCATGCCGCTGGGCGGGCTCGCGGCGGGCCTGCTGGTCGACGGGTTCGGGGCGACGCGGGCGCTGCTGCTGTTCGGCGGCACCTACCTGCTGGTCACGCTCTCGCCGCTGGTCTTCCCGGCCTGGCGGACGATGGAGCGCCCGGCGGGGACCGACCGGGACCCGGTCGGGCCGGAGCGGGGCGGGCCGCAGCCGGTCGTACCGGAGCCGGTCGATTCGGCGGAGCTCAGCAGGACGGGACCGGCTGCCCCCGGGTCAGCGCACGCAGCGCCTGCACCGCATCCGTCAGCGAAGTGACGGGGACCAGCCGGAGCCCCTCGGGGAGTTCGGACTGCGCGTCGGCGCACTCCGCCTCCGGTACGAGGAACACGCTCGCCCCGTCGCGCTGCGCGGCCTGGGTCTTCAGGGCCACGCCGCCGACGGCGCCGACCTTGCCGTCCGCGCTGATGGTGCCCGTACCGGCGATGGTGCGGCCGCCGGTGAGGTCGCCGCCGCTGCCGTCGCCGTCGAGCTTGTCGACGATGCCGAGGGAGAAGAGCAGGCCGGCGCTCGGGCCGCCCACGTCGGCGAGGTTCAGCTGGACCTTCACGTCCTTCGGGTCCTTGTGGAGGTAGCCGAGGGCGGCCTGGGTGGCCGTGGACTGCGACGCGGCCATTTGCTCCAGGTTGTGCGCCTCGATCTCCTTGTCGCTTCCGCCGGAGGGGTAGACCGCTTCCTTGGGCATGACCGCCCGGGTGCTGTCGAACCAGTCGTCGACGAGCTCGGGCAGGGTCACGGTGGCGGAGGGGCCGGTGGCCTGGATGGTGGTCATCCGGAGCTGGCCGGTGGTCTGCCGGGTCGGGGCGCCCGTCACGGAGATCACGGGCTTGCCGTCGCGGTCGCCGAGCACGTCGGCCGTGAGGCCCGGCTGGGCGATCACGAAGGGCAGCGGCGCGAAGGCGGCGACGGCGAACAGCCCGAGCACGGGCACGGCGCAGACGGCCAGGGCGGCGGGACGCGGCAGACGTGTGAGGCGAGAGAGCACCCGGCCAATGTATCGGGCGCCTCCGCCGCCCCCGCGCCCCACCGTGCGGGACGCGGCGGGACGGCCTTCGGCAGCCTTCGTCCCGTACGGCTCAGCGCAGGGCGTCGGCCACCTCGCGGGCGGCGTCCACGACGCGCGGGCCGACCCGCTCCGGCACGGCGTCGGCCAGCATCACGACTCCCACGCTGCCCTCCAGCCCCGTGATGCCCACGAGCGGGGCTGCCGCGCCGCTGGCGCCCGCTTCGAGCTCCCCGTGGGTCAGCGTGTACCCGGGCTCGATGAGCGTGCCCTGACGGGCAGCCAGAATGGCCCGCCCGGCGGCCCCCCGGTCCAGCGGGTGGCGGAAGCCGGCCCGGTAGGCCACGTGGTAGTCCGTCCAGGTGGGCTCGACGACGGCCACGGCGAGGGCCTCGGTGCCGTCGACGAGGGTCAGGTGCGCGGTGGCGCCTATGTCCTCGGCGAGGGACCGCAGCGCGGGCAAGGCCGCCTCGCGTACGAGCGGGTGCACCTGCCGCCCGAGCCGCAGCACGCCGAGCCCGACGCGGGCCCGGCCGCCGAGGTCGCGCCGGACCAGTGCGTGCTGTTCGAGGGTGGCCAGCAGGCGGTAGACCACCGTGCGGTTCACACCGAGGCGGTTGGAGAGCTCGGTGACGGTCAGACCGTGGTCGGTGTCGGCGAGCAGTTTGAGGACTCTGAGTCCCCGGTCCAGAGTCTGGGAGGTTTCCGCGGTCACGACGCCTCTCCCTCTCTCGGTGAGCGGCGGTGACTCTCGGGGTGGATACGGCGCCGGTCCCACGGCGACGCACGAGAGGCCGCCGGTAGCGGCCATGGCACCGGCTGCGCTCCCGCGGCGGCTCTGCCACGGGGCGTTCGATGCGGGGACATTAGCGAGCGGGTCCGCTCAGCGGAAGGGCTCGTCCAGAATCCGGGCGCCAACTACCCCTTTGTGCCGATTAACGATCGCCGCCGGAGTCGTTTCGTTACCTCGGCCGACCGGCGGGGCCTGTGCGATCGGCCGACACGGATCCCGGGTCCCGTACCCCGGGCGCGGCCGGAGCCGCCCCGGGCCCGGACACGGAACGTGACGGCGCCCCCGTACGAAACTCCGCCGGGCGCCCGCCCCTCAGTCCGTAGGAACGGTGGACGGAGGAACGGGAAGGGGTGGACGGACGAACGGGACCGGGACGGGGATGGGGACGGGGACGGGGATGGGGAACACGGACGGGAAGGGGGTCACCGCATCCGGGTGGCCCACTCCTGCACCTTCTTGATCCGCTCCCGCAGCTGCCCCGCCGTCGCCTCCGCGCTCGGCGGCCCGCCGCACACGCGCCGCAGCTCGGTGTGGATCACCCCGTGCGGCTTGCCGCTCTGGTGGACGTACGCGCCCACCATCGTGTTCAGCGACTTCCGCAGCTCCAGCAGTTCCTTGTGCGAGACCACCGGCCGCCGCTCGGCCGGCAGCTCCAGCAGGTCCGCATCGGCGTCCGGCTTGCGGCGGCTGTGCGCGATCTGCCGCGACTGCCGCTTCTGGAGCAGCATCTGCACCTGGTCCGGCTCCAGCAGCCCCGGGATGCCGAGGTAGTCCTGCTCCTCCTCGCTGCCCGGGTGCGCCTGCATGCCGAACTCGGCGCCGTCGTACAGCACCCGGTCGAAAACGGCGTCGGACTCCAGCGCCTCGAAGGACATCTGCTCGTCCTCGCCGGTGTCCTCGTCCTCCTGCCGGTTCGCCTCGTCCATCTCCTTCTCGGACTCGGCGTACGGGTCCTCCTCGCCCTTCTTCTTGGGCTTGTCGAGGACGTGGTCGCGTTCGACCTCCATCTCGTTGGCGAAGCCCAGGAGATAGGGAATGGTCGGGAGGAACACGGAGGCCGTCTCGCCGCGCCTGCGCGAACGCACGAAGCGGCCGACTGCCTGCGCGAAGAACAGCGGCGTCGAGATCGTCGTCGCGTACACGCCCACCGCGAGGCGCGGGACGTCGACGCCCTCGGACACCATGCGGACGGCGACCATCCAGCGGTCGTCGTTCCCGCTGAAGGTGTCGATGTTCTTCGAGGCGCCGGTGTCGTCGGAGAGAACGAGGGTGGCCTTGGTGCCGGTGATCTCGCGGATCAGCTTGGCGTAGGCGCGTGCCGAGTCCTGGTCGGAGGCGATGACGAGCCCGCCCGCGTCCGGGATGCCCTTGCGGACCTCGGTCAGGCGCTGGTCGGCGGCGCGCAGGACGTTCGGCATCCAGTCGCCGCGCGCGTCCAGTGCCGTGCGCCAGGCCTGGGAGATGGCGTCCTTGGTCATCGGCTCGCCGAGGCGGGCGGCGATCTCGTCGCCGGCCTTGGTCCGCCAGCGCATGTTGCCGCTGTAGGACAGGAAGATCACGGGGCGCACGACACCGTCGCCGAGGGCGTTCCCGTACCCGTAGGTGTAGTCGGCGGAAGAGCGCCGGATCCCGTCGTTCCCCTCCTCGTACGTGACGAAGGGGATGGGGTTGGTGTCGGACCGGAAGGGCGTACCGGTCAGCGCGAGCCGCCGGGTCGCCGGGTCGAAGGCCTCCAGGCAGGCCTCGCCCCAGGACTTCGAGTCACCGGCGTGGTGGATCTCGTCGAGGATGACGAGGGTCTTGCGCTGCTCGCAGCGGTTGCGGTGCAGCATCGGGCGTACGCCGACGCCCGCGTACGTCACGGCGACCCCGTGGTAGTCCTTGCTCAGCGGCCCGGCGGAGTACTCCGGGTCCAGCCGGATGCCTATCCGGGCGGCGGCCTCGGCCCACTGCTTCTTCAGGTGCTCGGTCGGCGCGACGACGGTCACCTGCTGCACGACGTGGTGGTGCAGCAGCCAGGACGCGAGCGTCAGCGCGAAGGTCGTCTTGCCCGCGCCGGGCGTCGCGACCGCGAGGAAGTCGCGGGGCTGGGTCTGGATGTACCGGTCCAGCGCACCCTGCTGCCATGCGCGCAGCTTGCTGGCGGTACCCCAGGGGGCACGGCCGGGGAAGGCGGGTGAGAGGTGGTGGGAGGCGGTAGTAGTCACGGTCTCCGGTTCGGGCTCTCGGCGGCGGTCGTACGTAGGACAACCGGGCCACCCTACCGGGGCCGGCCGGCCCCTCGGGGAGGGACAGGCCCGTGACCTCGGCGGGTGCGGCGAGCGTCACATCCGGCGCAACCGCCCGGCGATGCGGGCGACATCGGACTCGTGGCCGGCGGCGACGTCGATGACCAGGTCGTACGCGGTGTCCTGGTCGACGTCGGCGAGGTCGATGCCGTTCACGGCGAGGAAGGTCGCGGCGGCGAGCCAGGCCGTCCGCTTGTTCCCGTCGACGAGGGGGTGGTTGGTCGCGACCCCGTGCAGCAGGGCGGCGGCCTGCTCGTACGGGTCCGCGTACGCCGGGGTCCCGAACATGCGTGCCCGCGGCCGGTGGACGGCGGACTCCAGCAGCCCGGGGGCGCGCAGCTCGACGCCCTGCTCCCGGCAGGCGAGCCGGGCCAGGTCGAGCACCTCGGCGAGCGTCAGGTGCCGCACACCGCCGGAGCCGGAGCCGGCGTCGGCGTCGGGGCCGCTCGCGTTGCCGGAGCCTGTCGCGGTGCCGGAGCCGCTCGCGTTGCCGGTGCCATTCCCGGGGCCGGAGCCGCTCGCGTTGCCGGGGCCGGCGTCGGGGCCGGAACCGGCGTCGGGGCCGGGGCCGGAGCCGATCCCGGTGCCGGAGCCGATCCCGTTGCCGGGGCCGCTCACTGGCCGAGCCGCTTCAGCAGCGCGTCGTGCCGCTGCGCCAGGCGCGCGGCCTCGGCCCCGACCCGCGCCCGCTCGTCCCGCAGGTACCGCCGCACGGCCTCGCGCGCCACGTCCTCGGGGGCGCGCCCGCTCGCATCGGCAAGATCGGCGAGCTGGGCCCGGTCGCCACCGTCAAGCCGAATGATCAAGTTCTCCACCCCGGCAGAGTACGCACCGGCTCCCCCACGCCCCCACCGTGTTTTCGAGCCCGCAGGACCACCCCGCATCCAGCCCTGTCGGCGTTCGATGCCCGGGGCGCGGGCCGGAGCCCGGACGGTCATGCGGGAACGGCCACCGGCTCCGGCCTCTCCCCGTGCAGCCGGGTCGCCACCCACGCCCCCACCAGCGCCACGCACGCCATCGGCAGGAAGACCACGACGAACGCGGCCGGGTGCGAGGCCGGGCCCGCCCCCTCGGCGGCGACGGAGTGCACGGCCCCCACCGCTCCCCCGCCCAGCGCGGCGAACGCCGCGCCCCCCGCCGCCAGCAGCACCACGTTGGCCAGCGCGTCCGAGATCTGCAGCGCGGCGGAATTGGCCCCCGCCTCCTCCGGCGCCGACAGCTCCAGCAGCAGCACGCTCGTCGCGGCGATCACCAGCCCCATCCCCAGGCACCCCACCGCCCAGGCGGCCGCCACCGTCCACACCGGGACGGACTCGATCAGCACCGCCGGCGCGGCGGCGATGGCGAAGGCCACCAGCACCATCCCCACCACCATGAGCCGCTCCCGGTACGGCGCCATCCTCCCCTTCGACTGGATCCACGAGCCGCCCGCCCAGGTCAGCCCGCCCGCCGCCAGCGAGAACCCGGCCAGCGTCGGGCTCAGTCCCCGCTGGGTGACCAGCATCAGCGGCACGAAGCTCTCCGCCGAGATGAACGCCCCCGCCGCCACCCCGCGCAGCAGCACCACCGAAGGCAGCCCGCGCCGGGCCAGGTACGTACCGCGCGGCAGCAGCCCCCGTACCGCCGGCACCAGCAGCCACGCACCCGCGGCGGCCGGCAGCAGCGACAGCCACCGCAGGTCCTGCGCGGCGTACTGCAACAGCGCCGCCCCGACGGAGATCCCGAGCGCCAGCCGGATCCGCCGCCCGTCGAAGGCGGCGGGCGGCGCGTCCGGATCCACCGGCCCGGACGCGGTGCGCCGTATCGCCGGCAGGGCCACGACCAGCGGTACGACGACCAGCACGGGTATCCCGACGAACACCCAGCGCCAGCCGAGGTGCTCGGTCACGGCCCCCGAGGCCAGCGGCCCGACGATGGACGGCACCACCCAGCTCGCCGCGAAGGCGGCCATGATCGCGGCCCGCAGCCGCTCCGGGTAGGCCCGGCTCACCACGACGTACAGCGCGACGATGACGAGGCCGCCCCCGAACCCCTGCACGGCCCGCCCGATGACGAACACCCACATGGCCCCGGCGGTCCCGGCGAGGAGGAGCCCCGCGGCGAAGGCGGCGATCCCGACGGTCAGCGGCCGCAACGGCCCCTCCCGGTCGGCCCACTGCCCGGACAGGACCATCGCGAACAGGCTGGTGGTGAAGTACGCGGAAAAACCGAAGGCGTAGAGCCCGATCCCGTCCAGCTCCCGCGCGGCGACGGGCATGGCCGTCCCGACGGCGGTCGCCTCGAAGGCGATGAGGAAGATGACGGAGATGATCCCGATGCTGAGCACCCGGTACGCGGAACCCAGGATCCCGCCCTCCGACTCCGGCGGGACCGGCACATTGCGCTGCGACACACGGGCTCCAAGGGCACTCATCGCCCCAGAGTAAGCCCCTCTGCCGGGCTACGCCCCTGTCAATTGGACCCATCCCGCCGTGCTCCCCAAGACCTAGGACCACGTCATGTGTGAACGCAACATGCCAGTCCCATTGCACGCACGGCGCTCCCCTTCCCTCCCCGCACCCCCGCCCGTACGGTCGAACCCATCACCACCTCAGCCGTGTGCCCGAGTGGCCTAGGGACTCGCCTGCAAAGCGAGGCACGCGGGTTCAATTCCCGCCACGGCTTCTCCGAAGGCCGCTCAGGAGTGTTCTGAGCGGCCTTCTCTCTTCCGTCCCGCGGTGTCGGCTAGCTCGCGCACCGGGTCTGCTGCTTGCCCGCCTCGACGAACTTCGTCATGAGCCGGGTGAACAACGGGCGGGACCCGCCCTTCTCGACTTGGTCGGTGGATCCGCTGAGCGACAGCTCGACCTGAAAGGGCTCGTCGTTCCCCTTGCAGACGAGGAGTACCCGGGCCCCCGTGTTGTAGACGATGCCCTTGTCGCCCAACGGCAGCGGATCCGCGGCCGGCTTGATCAGCTCGCTGTTCCAGAAGAAGCTCTGCTCCAGCGGCTGGCGCGTTGCCGATGCCTGGAACCGATCTTTGCCGTCCACGTCGACACTGCACGTGGCACCCCGGCGCACCGCGGTCAGCTGCATGTCGGCCGGTCCCGACTCCTTCACCTGCTCGCCGTTGCCCACCAAGGGCCCCAGGTCGGATCGGGAGAACACTCCGAAGCAGGTGCGCTCGGGCAGCTTCGAGGCAGCCGTTTCGGTGTCCTCGGAGCAGCCGGTCAGTACGGCCAGGGCTATGGGGGCGGCAGCCGCCAGCACAAAGGCGGACCGATGGTTGGGCATCAGGAACCTCCGTTGGACGTCGCGACCTGGCCTCGGCCGACGGCATGGGCGTTCGCGGTCTCGGTCGACGCGACCCCGGCGAGGGCATCGATGGTCCGCTGGGTCATACCGGTTCCCTCGGCGGCCTTCCGGACCGACTGCGCTGCCGACAAACCGGCCTCCGTCTGGGCGTCCGTGTAGTCGATCACCGCCTTGTGGTCGATCTCGCCGATCTTCTCGGCCTTGTCCTTCGTCGCCCGCTCGACCACGCCTTCCGTGATGTCCTCCTGGAGCCACTCCACGACGTCCCCGGCCAAGGGGACCATCTCCAGGTACTTGCCGCCCGCCGCGCTGATGGCGCGGTTGACCCACTTGGCGTTGTCCTCGACGCCCTTTACGTACTCTTCCTTCGTGTGGGCGTTCTCGCCGAACGTGCCCTCGGCCCTGGCCTCGGACAGGATGCCCGCGATCTGACCGCCCGGGTGTACGGCACTCTTGATCGCCGCGTCGACATCTTCGTACTCACTGCGATGCGCGATGACGTCGTTGATGAGCGTGGTCGTGAAGGCCCGCTGGGAGGCGGTCATGGCGCCGTACGCATCCGGATCCTGGCCCACCGCTCCGATGAAGGCCGCCATGTCGGCCTTGTGGAACTCGGCCATCGCTCCGTTGGCCTTGATCATCCCGCTGCCGTTCTCCGCCGAGGCCTGGATGTCGGGCATGTACTCGGCGGCCATCTGGCCGAAGTGGCCCGACAGCCCCTTCAAGGGATCACTGCCGGCTTCGCCGGGCTTCCCTGTGACCAGTTCCGGCTTGTCGCCGATCTTCTCGACGACGCGCTCCATGACCGCCGTCATGTCCTTGGTGTGCGGGATGGACTTCGCGTCCTCGTCGCCCGGCACGCGGCCCGAGACGGCCGCTTCGAGGGCGTTGCCCAGTGCGTCCTGGGCCGGGCCCGCTTCGCCGTAGGGGTGGCTGGGCGTCCGGTCGAAGGCGTCGGCCCACGACTCCTTGTCGAGCATGTAGTCGACCATGCCACGGGCCTTGCCGTGCTGGCCGGACACGGCCTTGTCGGCCGTCGTGACGATGCCGTCGCCGTTGCTGTCCTGGCGGACCGGCTCGTTGAAGAACGCCGTCGCCGCGTCCGGGTTGTGGGACATCGCGTCCATCAGACCCGTCAGCGGGTAGAAGCCCCGGCTGCCGTCCTTGCCCTGGCTGAGCACCGTCTTCGGGTCGTACGGAGAGCCGTGCTCCCAGGCCTTCGGGTTCTCGCGGTCGAACGCGACCATGTCCCGCCCGACCGAGGTCAGGAAGTCCTTGTCGTACTTGCCCTCGTGGAGCAGCGCGCCCAGCGCCTGGTAACCGTAGATCTTGCTGGTCAGATCGCCGGTGACCTGCATCTCCTTGCGACCGGCCTTCATCAGGCCGGTCGTCCACGCCGCATCCAGGTGGTTCGGCGAGCTCTTCTGCGTGGCGAGTCCCAGCATCGCGCCCATGTCGTCCTGGATGTTGCCGACCATCGCCAGGCGGTCCTTGCCCGCCTCGCCCAGGGTCGACGCGTCGATGGACAGCTTCGCGTACGCCTCGAGCGTGCCGTCGGGGCCGAGCTTGCGGTAGAAGTCCGGCGCGAACTCGGCGTCGTTGCGGTTGTCGTCGAGCAGGTCCTCCAGCTCGCGCAGCTGCTCGGGGTGGCGGGCCACGCCGCCCTGCTCCTTGCTGAGCTTCTTCATCAGCTCGGCCGCCCGGTCGGCCTGTTCGCCGTCCAGGGTGGTGTACTTCGGCGCGGTGAAGTCGTGGTCGTCGGAGACGTTCGCGCGCAGCGCGCGGGCCAGGGAGTCGTCGGCGTCCGCGCAGTCCTCGACGAGCCGGTCCACCCTCGCCTGCCAGGCTTTGCGGTTCTCCTCCTGCTTGCGCTTGAACTCGGGGTAGTCCGGGTCGTGCCGGGCCGCGAACTCGGTCTTCGGGTCCATCGGGACGGCCGAGACCTTGCCGGCCGCGTCCACCCGGAAACCGGCGGCCGGGGCCTCCTCGTCGGCGGCCTTCTTGAGCGCGTCCCGGGCCGTCTTGATGGTGGTGTGGCCGTCGCTGAGGAGCTGGTGGACGCCCTTGGCCTCCTTGGCCGCGTCCTCGAACTCCTTGGCCGTCTTGTCGACGAACGCCCGCCCGACTCCCGCGGTGACCCCGCTCCACTCGGCCTTGTCGGCCTTGGCCTTCATGCCGTTGCGAGCTGCCTCGGCCATCTCGTCCAGCTTGTCGGACATGGCCTTCCAGTCCGTGGCCGCCGTCTGGAGTTTGTCCAGGGGCGCGTTCATCACGTTCTCGTACGTCAGCATGGGGCGCCGCCTACTTCAGGTACTTGTCGATCGCGGACGTGGTGAAGTCGGCGTGCAACTGCTCCTCGTCCTTGGCGTGGGAGGAGAGCGAGTAGTCGAGCCCGTTGGAGATGTTCGCGCAGGCGGCCACGAGGGTCTTCACCTGGCTCTCCCACATGGTGTTGACCTTCAGCAGCGCCGCCCCGCTGACGAAGGCCTCCTTCGTGAGCGCTCCGGCGGCCTCGCCGGTGGCGGTGGCGGCGTGCTTGCCGTCCGTCTGGAGCCGCGAGTGCAGCTTGTACGCCTCGGTGCCGATGGCTCCGATGTGGTCCTGGTTGAGCTCCAGGTCTCCACTGCCGCCACCGCTGCCGCCGGGGTCGACGGGTACGTGGTTGAGCCGCATGGAGACGTTGGCGGCGGCCGTGGCGCGCGCGGCGGACCATTCCTCGTCGAACGACATCGCGTGCTTTTCTCCTTGTGTCACATCACCGTCTAACACGCTGATGTGCGCGTGTGGTTACGGCTCCCGCAGCGAGCAGGCAGGCTCCCATCCCGAGGACGGCCCAGGGAAGTAGCCTGTTGCCGGTTGTCCGGTTCTGTACGTGGGATGCGGCTGCCGGGGCCGGTACGGGTTTGGGCTGGCCCGGGGCTGGGGATGATATCCCGTCCGCCGAGGCGAGGTCGGGGAGCGGGTAGACGTCCGCGGGGCCGGGGTCGCCGGGGGTGGTCAGCGCGATGACGGGGTGGACGACTCCGTAGCCGAGGCGGTCGTTGCGCTCGATGCCGTGGACGGGGTCCGGCTTCTCGGCCGTGTCCAGCAGGACGCGGAGCACCTGGTTGTTGGTCCAGTCGGGGTGCGCGGACCAGAGCAGGGCGGCGGAGGCGGAGGCGAGGGCGGCGGCTTCGCTGGTGCCGTGGTTGACGCAGAGACCGGAGTCGGGCGCCCAGGAGTCGCCGGAGTCAAGGGAGTCAGGGGAATCAGGCGACTCAGGGGGCTCAGGGGACTCAGGGGAATCGCTGGCGCATCCGGTGGCGATGTCGACGCCGGGGGCTGACAGGTCCACCTGAGGGCCGTGCTGGGACTCCTTGGTCGCCACACCGTCCGGGCCGACGGCGGAGACGCCGACGACTCCGGGTGAGCCGGAGGGGTACATGACCTCGTTGGGCCCCTCTCCGTCATTGCCGACGGAGGAGAAGACGAGCTTGCCTCTGTCCAGGGCGTACCGGACGGCGGCGTCGAGTTCCGGGCTCCTGCCCGGCCCGCCGAAGGAAATGTTCAGGACCTTGGCCTCCGAGTCCGCCGCGAAGCGGATCGCCTCGGCGATCGACTGATGGAGTCGGAGGTTCCCGCCACCTTCGGAGACGCGGAGGGGAAGAATCTTGGCGCCCGGGGCCAAGCCGAACGCTCCCCCGCCGGACGGGCGCTTGCCCGTACCGGCGATCAGGGCGGCGATCCCGGTGCCGTGGTCGCCGTAGTCGGTACGTTCGTCGCCCTCGTAGCCGTGGGAGAAGTCCTTGCCCTGGACCACTTGGCCGTCGAGCTCGGGGATCCGGCCGACGCCGGTGTCGATGACGGCGACGATGACGCCTTGGCCGGTACTGACCTTCCAGATGTCGTCGGCTTGCATGGCACCGAGATGCCACTGCTCTGGCCGAGCGGTGTGGGCGTGAACGGCCGGGGCCGCAGCGACCCCGGCCAGCAGGAGGCCGGCCAGGGCCGAGGTCGTCCGACGCAGCCGCACAGACCGCCGTCAGGCGTTCCTGCGCCGCACGACGACGGCCGTCACGGCTCCGCCGATCAGGACGCAGGCCCCCAGCCCGAGCCCGATCCAGGGGAGGCTGCTGCCCCCGTCCTTCTCGGCTTCGGCCTGGGGAGCAGCGGATTCCGGCTTCTTGCCGTCAGCTGACGGGGCGGGGGAATTCTTCCCATCCGCAGCCGCCAGATCGGGGAGCGGGTAGACATCCGCCGGACCGGGGTCACCGGGCGTGGGCACGGCGATCCGGGGCCGGACGATGCCGTAGCCGATGTAGTCGTTGCGCTGAGCGCCGTCCGTCGGCTTGCCGGCGGTGTTCAGGAGGACCCGGAGGACCTGGTTGTTGGTCCAGTCGGGGTGCGCGGACCAGAGGAGGGCGGCGGAGGCGGAGGCGAGGGCGGACGCGTCACTGGTTCCGTGGCTCGTGCACAGGCCCGTCTTTCCCTTGCATGCCGTGACGATGTCGATGCCCGGGGCCGCCATGTCCACATGAGGACCGTGCGACGACTCCTTGGTGGGCTCACCCTTGGCATCCACCGCCGCGACCCCGACAACGCCGGGTGTCGCGGCGGGGTATGCCACAGGGTTGAGCCGCCCTTCACCGCTATTTCCGACAGCCGCAAAGATCAGCTTGCCTTTTGAGAGGGCATACTTCACGGCCTCAGCCCGCCCTCGGTCATCCTCTGGTTTGGTAGGCAGACCCAGGGACATGTTGATGATCTTGGCGTCGGAGTCCGCAGCGTAGCGGATGGCGGCCGCCCAGGAAGGGGTGGCTTCATTCATCTCGTGGGGCACGCGGATCGGAAGAATCTTGGCGCCAGGGGCAAGCCCGTAAGCTCCGTCACCCGTCGGGTGCTTTCCCGTGCCAGCAATCACGGCCGCCATCTCAGTGCCGTGACCGTCGTAGTCGGTGCGCTCATCACCGGCGAGATCATCCGGAGCGAGGTCTTTCCCAGGGACTAGCTGGCCTTCCAGCTCGGGAAGGACTTCGACTCCACTGTCAATGACGGCGACAGTGACGCCCTTGCCCGTGCTGGTCTTCCAAAGATCATCCGCCTTCATGGTGTCGAGATGCCATTGCTGCGAGCGAATGGTCTCCGCGTGGGCCGGGGTCGCGGCTACCCCGGCCAACAGCAGGCCGACGAGGGCCGAGGTCGCCTTGCGCATGTGCATCCCGTGCAACGTCCGTTCTTCTCAGTCGATCACCGGCGGAGCAACACGACGGTCGCCTTGCCAGGTCTCTTCGTCCTCGACCAGGTAGTCAGGGCGCTCGCCGCCCTGGTCCTCCCGACGCTTGCCTGCGGCACCTGTCCCCGCACCCGCGTGTCCCATGGCGCCGCCACCGTTGCGTACGAGCCCCGAGCCGCCCTGAGTGAACGGCTGACCGCCGGTGGCCAGACGTCCGCCCGCCACAGACTGACGGCCGCCCATGATGCCGCCCGGCTCCGAGGCCAGCCGACGCGCCGGGGCGCCACTCACGCCGCCCGCGTGGCCACCGCCACCGCCGTGAGGGCCACCGCCGCCCATCATGCCGCGACCGGTCTGCGTGCCTTCGTTGCCGATGACCGTGCCGCGCGGGATGCCCGCGTTGGGTCCGCTGGTCGGCACCTGGCGGCCGCCCATGATGCCGGAATCCCGCGGGGGCAGACCGGCAATCGGGCCTACCTTGCTGAGCCCGTTGCCGCCAGGCCCGAGATTCGGCAGCTGACCGAGGCCGGGCCCGATGCCGGGTCCTGCCTTGCCGGTGATCGGCGGGAGTCCCACGGGCGGGATGGGGGTAACGGGGCCCGGTCCGGGACCCACCGGGAAGTTGGGGACCGGCGTCCCCGTCGTCGGGGGCAAGGTCGTGGGCGGCGGCAGGGTCGCAACGTGGTCGAGATCCACGTCCACGTCACGGTCCGGGACCCCGGGCAGATGCGTGGGCACTGACGTCTGGGGCGGGGTTCCGTCCGCCTTCGGCTGGTGGCCCGGCACCCATCCCGGTTCGTTCGAGGGCGTTCCAGACGGCGCGTACGAGGCCTTGGACGCACCGGTGTCCCCGCTGGATGTTTCTCCAGGCCGCGCAAGCTCTTGCCGACCGCCGCCGTAACCCTCCGGCACGAACACACCCGGCGGCGGCGGGAGCGTCGGGATCTCCGCCTTGTTGATCTCGCCGTACGACAGCTCATACGACTGCGCCAGGTTGTTCATCAACCTGATCGACTCGCGGTGGTCCGCGTCGAGTTTGCTCCGCTCCTGGCTGGCAATTTGCTGCGCGTCCGGGTCGTTGTGGGCCTTGCGGGCCGCTTCCAGGTTCTCGGCGGCCTTCGTGTCGTAGGCGGGCATGTCCCGCGCCTCGATCATCTTCTGGACGGTGTCGCCCATCCACTTCGAGCCCGTCGCGCTGTACTCGCTCAGCCGCAGCGTCGCGTTGCCCGCCCGGCCCACCCATTCCTGGAACCTTGTTGCCGCTTCGCCCTCCCAGCCGGTGACCCGGTGGTTCTTGAGCTTCTCCGCGATCTTCGCGATGTCCTCGGAGGCCTTCTGCAGGCGGTCGGCGCGGTCCTTGACCGCCGTCGGGTCCAGCGAGGCCCGCATCTCACGCAGCTTCTGGTGTGAGTAGCCCTCGAAATTCGTTGCCATTAGTAGTTGCCCCCCGTCGCGTTGCCGCCGGTGCCAGGAGTCGTAGTGCCAGGGTGCTTCGAAGCCGCCAGCTTGCGCTGCTCCTCGAGCCACGGGTCGCGCTCCGGCACGTACTCTGCGTCTGCTTGCTTGGCGATGGAGGCCATGCGACGCCTGGTCTCCTCGTCCACCCCCGCAAAGCCGTTGCCACCCGTCAAGATCGCGATCCCCAAGCCCTCGATCAGCCCCGCCAAGCCCTTCGAGAGCTTCTGCAGCTCCGTGATGACCGTGCCGTACGACTTGAACAGCGCGTCCGCCTCGGGGAAGCCGGTGCCGAGCTTGCCTGCCGGCAGGGTGTCGTCCGCCAGCTTCTTGTGGTCCGCGTGCGACCCGGTGAGGTCGTCCAGCAGATCCTTCACCATGGTCTGATATTCCGTCAGCGTGTCGTATTCGACCTTCAGCGCTGCCGCTTTCGACTGCGACGCGGCTTGCGCCCGGATCGCGTCCGCCACGCCCGTGCCGATGCCGGCCAGCCCCGCCAGGCCCGACGGTTGCTCCTCTGCCACGATGGCCTCCCCGACTCCCCGAAATCCCCGGGGTCGCGGCGCATACGCCGCGGCCCCTCCCCGTTCGCACCCGTTCGATCGCGCACGTACTACGTCTTACCGATCACTCTAGCGACCGGTACCGACAGTCCCAACCTCGGGGTTGCACGTGCAATGCGGGTCACACGGTCACGAGTTGGGCGCCGCGACCGCCGCCGAGGGGCGGATCGGGAGCCTGTTCACCGGGCGGCCCGTGGCCGAGCGTACCGCCGAGGCTACCGCCGCCGGGGCCGTCACCACAGGGATCGCGCTCGCCGCCTTCGCGCCGAACGGGGCCACCACGTCCCGCTCTTCGACCAGCTTGACGATCCGGACCACCGGCGCGTCCAGCGACGTCGGCAGCGCGTAGCCCGTCAGGTCGGGGTGGCGGACCAGGCCCGACACCGAGCGGAGGTTCTCCGAGAGCGCCGCGCCCACGCCCTGCGTGACGCCCGCCTCGATACGGGCCTCCAGCTGCCGGGGGTTGAGGACGCGGCCCACGTCCTGGGCCACCGCCAGCTCCACCACCCGCACCGAGCCCAGCTCGATGTCCACGTCCACCACCGCGCGGATCGCGCAGAACGCGAGGCCCACGAAGGCGTCGCCCTGGCCGTCGCCGTCCAGGGGTTCCGTCGGGTGGGGGCGGCATTGGGCCGTCGCCCAGAGTTCCTTGCCCGCCATGGCCTCGGAGACCGTCGTGGAGAAGGCCCCGTCGTACGAGGTGATGCGGCCGTCCTGGATCTGGAGGAGTTCCGTCGACATGCCCAGTTTGTGGGCCATCGGCTGGAGGAGTTGCGTGCGGACCATTTTTGCCGCGCGCTCCACCGCGCCACCCGAGACCCAGGTGTGGCGGCCGTGCGCCGCCGGGCCCGCCGGTGGCTGGTCCGTGTCGACCGGGGCCGTGACGACCTCGTCCACGCCCAGCGTCTCCTGCACGATCTGGCGGGCCAGCGTGGCGAAGCCCTGCCCGGTGTCCACCGCCGCGCAGATCACCGTCGCCGCCCCGTCGACGACCTTGACCGTCGCCGTCGAGACCTCGTCCGTGCCCTCCGCGCCGAGCATGTGGACCATGCCCACGCCGTACCCGACCCCGCGCCGCACCGCGCCCGGCTCGCCCGCGCCCTCCAGGCCGCCCGGCAGCAGCCACTCCTCCTCCGGGGTGTCCTTCGGGAGGGAGGGGAGCGGGTAATCGCGTACCGCGCGCAGGAGTTCCGCCACGGGCGCCGGGCAGGTGACAGTCTGGCCCGTCGGGAGCAGGTCGCCCGTCGCCAGTACGTTGCGCAGGCGCAGCTCCGCGCCGTCGATGCCGAGGGCGGCCGCGAGCTTGTCCATCTGGCCCTCGTACGCGGCGCAGACCTGCATCGCGCCCTCGCCCCGTACGTGGCCCGACGGCGGGTTGTTCGTACGGACCGCCCAGCCCTCGACGAAGGCGTGCGGCACGACGTACGGGCCGCAGGCGAACGCCACCGCCGCGGCCAGCGATTCGGAGGACGAGTCCGCGTACGCGCCCGCGTCCATCAGGATCTGGGCCTCGACCTTGACCAGCCGGCCCTCCGCGTCCGCGTGGTGGCGGTAACGCAGCAGCGTCGGGTGGCGGTGGGTGTGGCCGAGGAAGGACTCCTCGCGGGTGGCGGCCAGCTTGACCGGGTAGCCGGTGCGCAGCGCCAGCAGGCCCAGCGGCAGCTGGAAGGCCGCGTCCTCACGGTCGGCCGTGGCGCCCGGGACGCCCGTGACGACGACGCGCACCCGGTCGGGTTCGAGGCCGAAGCAGGCCGCCGCCAGGTCGCGGTCCAGGTGCGGGTCGGTGGAGGCGGTGTAGATCTCCACGCCGCCGTCGGGCCGCGGCACGGCCAGCCCGGCCTCGGCGCCGATGGGCGCGGGGTCCTGGCGGCCGATCCGGTACAGGCCCTCGACGACGACCTCGCCGGTGGCCTCCGGGTCGCCGTAGCGGAGCGGGATGTGCCGGATCAGGTTGCCGTCGGGGTGCAGGGCCGGGGCGCCGAAGGACTGCTCGGGGTCCGTCACCGCGTCGAGCAGCTCGTACTCGACGGCGATCGCGGCGGCGGCGAGGCGGGCGGTGTCCGGGTGGTCGGCGGCGACGGCGGCGATGGGCTCGCCGTGGTGGCGGACGACGTCGTGGGCGAAGACGGGCCGGTCGGCGATGCGGCGGCCGTGCGTGGTGGCGCCGGGGACGTCGGCGTGGGTGACGACGGCGCGCACGCCGGGCATGGCGGCGGCCGCGGAGGTGTCGACGGAGAGGATGCGGGCGTGGGCGTGCGGGGAGCGCAGGACGGCGGCCCAGAGGAGGCCCTCGGCCCACAGGTCGGCCGCGTACGGGAAGGTGCCCTCGCTCTTGGCGCGCGTGTCGGCGGCAGGTACGGAGGCCCCGATTCCGCGCGGCACCTCCTGCTCGCCCGCCTCGGGCGCCGCGGCGGGCGAAGCGCCCGTGGAGACCGATACCGTCGTCGTGGCCGTGGCCGCGTCGTGCCCGCTCACGCCATGCCTCCGTTGTGGTGGATCCCGCCCTCGCCGGGCGGCGCCTGGTGCGGAATACGCGCCTCCACGCCAGAGCCCGTCCCGGTCCCGTTCACGGCCCCGTTCCCGGTCCCGGGCGCAGGCCCGTCGGCCGCGGCCGAAGCCTCGCGCTCGGCGACGACCTCGCGGACGGCCTCGATGACGCCCTTGTAGCCGGAGCAGCGGCACAGGTTCCCGCACAGGGCCTGCCGCGTCTCCAGCTCGCTGGGGGCGTGGTTGCCCTCCAGCAGGTCGTGGATGGTCATGGCCATGCCGGGCACGCAAAACCCGCACTGCACCGCACCCGACCTGCACAACGCCTGCTGCACGTCCGAGAGTTCCCCGCCCCCGGCGAGCCCCTCCACGGTCCTGACCTCGCTGCTCGCCGCCGTCGCGGCCGGCACCAGGCAGGAGGCGACGAGCCGGCCGTCGACCTGCACGGCGCACGCCCCGCATTCGCCCTGCGAGCAGCCGTCCTTGGCGCCGGCGAGGCCGAGGCGCTCGCGCAGCACGTAGAGCAGGGACTCGCCGATCCACGCACCGGTGACGGGCCGGTCGGCGCCGTTGACGCGCAGGACGTAGGAAGCCAGCGGATGCTCGTGATGGGCGACGGCCTCAGCAGTCGCGTTTTCTTCGTACGTCGGCTCCTCGGCCGGGAAACCTTCGGGGGTTCCCGCGTCCGGCGTCGCCACAGCGATGTCCGTGGTGTCCGCACCCGGCGTTCCCGGAGCCCCGGCTTCGCCGAAGCCGAAGCCGCCCCCGAGACCGCGCCCGTCCGTGTCGGCGGGCTGCGCGGCGGGCTCCGCCGTGAACCCGTGCTCACCGCCCGGCCCGGGCTCCGCCCCGGCGGGGCCGTGGCCGGCGCCGTGGTCATGGCCGGCGCCGTGCCCGTGGCCGGATGCCGTGAACCCGTGCCCGTCGCTGTCCCCGGGCTCCGCGTAGCCGCCGGCCACGCCGCCGACCCCGGGACCGCCCGACAGCACGTACTCGGCAGCCGCGACGGGCACCGCCTCGCGCTCCGCTTCCACGTCGGCGGGCGAAGCCGCCCCGGCGGCCTCCGCCCCCGGATGCGGTCGTTCCGCCAGGACCGGCGTCGGCGCCGGGCCGTGGGCGGCCTCGATGTCGTGCGGAGCCGGCTGCACCTGCTCCGGCTCCGCCGGCTCCGGGAGCGTGCCCACGCCGGGTCCGCCCAGTACGCGGGGTCCGCGCCCGGGGCCGCCGACGCCGGGGCCGCCGAGCCGCCGCAGGCCCGCGCCCGAGGTGCCGGTGTCGCCCGCGTCGGGCCGCGCCTCGGGCAGCACGCCCGCGCTCATCACGGCATCCGGACCCGGACCCGGACGCGCGGCCGCCGCCGCCTCGAAGTCGGGATGGGTCGCCCAGGGGGCGGCCGCGCCGCCCGGCAGCGTCGCCGGGGCCTGGCTCCAGTCGGCCGCCGGGGCGCCGAGCCGGAACTCCCCGGTCTGCTCGGGCAGTTCCGGGAGGGTCCACTGGCCGGTGGTCACGGGCTCGGAGTCCTGGACCGCCTCCGGGAACCGCCACTCGGCGGTCGCACCGGAATCGTGCGCCCCCTCGGCCGAAGCCGACGCCTGAGCCGACGCCTGACCCGGCGCCCGCCCCTGCTCGCCGCCCGCAACCCGGACGGGGTCCTGCACCGCGCCCTCGAAGGCGGCCGCCACGGACGCCGGGATCGGGATCGAAGCCGGGATCGGCCCGCCGACCGGCGCGGGCGTCGGCGCACCACCGGAAACACCCGCACCACCGGAAGCACCCGCGCCTCCGGAAACACCGCCACCGGCGTGCGGCGCCGTCCCCGCCTCCGGCCACTGCACCGGAATCGTCCACGTCCCCGTCGCCGCCGGATCCGCACTCGCCGAACCCAGCGGCACGATCATCGGCGGCGGCACGTAGCCGTGCCCGGGCGCCGCAAGCGGCTCCCCGGTGCCGAGCGCGTCCAGCATGTCCTGCGGCAGCTTCACGAAGGCCGTCGCGTCAGAGTCGTACTCGCCGCCCTGCGGGACCGGCTCCCAGCCCCAGCCGGTGCCGGTGTGGCCCGCGGGACCCGCGTCCCCCGTCGTTCCGCTCACGTTCTCGTTCTCACTCATGAGGTCAGCGCCCTCCCCAGGGCCCTCCGTGCCAGCACGGCGACCGTCCGCCGCAGATGCAGTACCCCGGGTGCCACCGGTTCGCCCTGGTCGGGGACGCAGGCGGCCGCGACGTACTCGCCGAAGGCCTCCAGCGCCTCGGGAGCCAGGGTCCGCTCCCCGTCCCAGTCGATCAGCGAGGCCACCCACTGCTCGGCCTCCAGCGGCCGCAGCGGCATAGGCGCGACCGCGCCGATCGCACAGCGCACACCCCGGCGCGCCGGATCCAGTACGAGCCCCACGGACGCCACCGCGCGCCCCGGACCCGTGCGCCCCGTGGCCTTCAGGAAGACCTGCGGCGCGTGCAGCAGCGGCACCCGTACGAAGCCGATCAGCTCGCCGGGCCGCAGCATCTCGCGGCCGGCCAGCAGGTGCGAGACCGGGATCTCCCGGCGCGAGCCGCCCGGGCCGTGGATGACGAGGACCGCTTCCAGCGCGGCCAGTACGGGCAGGGCGTCGCCCGTCGGCGCGGCGGTGGCGATGTTGCCGCCGAGGGTGCCGGCGTTGCGGATCTGCGGGGGCCCGGCGGCCCGCGCGGCCGCCGCCAGCGCGGGGATCAGAGCGGCGAAATCCGGCCGTCCCATCCGTGCGTGGGTGAGTCCGGCACCGAGCAGCGCGTGCCCGTCCTGGTACTGCCAGCCGCGGATCTCGTTGATCCGGCCCAGGCCCACGAGTGCGGCGGGCCGCAGCAGCCCGGCGTTGACGGAGGCCATGAGGTCGGTGCCGCCGGCGACGGGCACGGCGGCGGGCATGGCTGCGAGTGCCGCCACGGCCTCGTCGAGCGAGGCCGGCAGCGTCACGGACTGCGCCGCCTGCGGCCCCTGAGATGAATGCAGTGCATGCGGTGCGTGCGTGGTCAACCCAGCTGCCCCTTCCCGATGTCCCGGTCCCGGCGCTCACGCCTGTCCGCCGTACGGTACGTGCTCACCGCCGGGACGTGGCAACTCTGGCACATCTTCCCCACCGCCCGGCGCGAGGGTCCGGCGGGCGCCCCCTGGAGCTTCCGGACGTCCGGTTTCCCCCGTATTCACCGAATCAACCGAATCGATTCGGATCCGCCGAATTCCCCGAAATCGAGCAAGAGTTCCCGACCGCCCCCAAGAACGAAGGACGTCCCGGAACCCTCTGGAGTTCCGCAGAAGTCCGAAGGATTCCGATCGGTGCCGAACAGTCCGCAGGGCCGCCGGACCCGCCCGGATGCCCGGGAAGGGCACGCACGGGCACGCACGGGCACGCAAAGGGCACGCACCGGGCGCGAAAGGGAGCGAGAGGGCGCACGAGGGCGCGGAAAGGTTCCGGCCACTTCCACCCCACCCCTTCGGCCCTCCTGCCGCCCCCGCCCACCGCCCTCCGGCAGCCCTCCAACCGTCCCCCGCCCGTCCCCCGTCCGTCCTCCGTCCGTCCCCCGTCCGTCCCCCGTCGACCCTCCGACCGCCCCACCCGCATCACACGTTCGGGGGCTCCCCCTCGATCGGCCGTCCGAGCACCCCCGGCCGCCGCTGCCACGGCAACGGCCCGCCCGGTGGCCGGTAGTCGACGCCGAGCGCGTCGAGCCGCCGGTAGTGCGCGCCCATCCGCGCCTCGAAGCCCGCGTAGTCCCGCTCGCCCGGCTCCGGCAGCCGCGACCACACCACCTCCGCGAAGGCCGCCAGCCGCGGGAACACCTGGTAGTCGACCCGGCTCTGGTTCTCCATCACCTCGGTCCACACGTTGGCCTGCGCGCCCAGTACGCGGGACGCGGCCTCCGGCGACAGCTTCGGCGGCACCGGCTCGAAGCGGTACACGTCCTCCAGCGAGCGCACGTACCCGATCGGCATCGGCTCGTCCCCGCCGCCCGCCTGACGGTGGTCCAGGTACACCTGCTGCTCGGGGCACATCACCACGTCGTGCCCGGCCTCGGCGGCGGCGATCCCGCCCGCGTACCCGCGCCACGAGGAGACCGCGGCCCCCGGCGCGAGGCCGCCCTCCAGGATCTCGTCCCACCCGATCAGCCGCCGCCCGCGCTCCGCGAGCCAGCCGTCGAAGTGGCGGATGAACCAGGACTGGAGTCCGTCCTCCCCGTCCACCCCCAACTCCCGGATCCGCTCCTGCGCGAGCGCCGACGCGCGCCACTGCTCCTTGGGGCACTCGTCGCCGCCCACGTGCACGAACGGCGCGACCTCCGCCGGGAACAGCTCCAGCAGCTCCTCGAAGACCCCCTCGTAGAAGCGCAGTACGGTCTCGGTCGGCGCGAGCACGTTCTCGTTGATCCCCCAGTCGTCCCACACCTCCAGCGCGCCGGTGTCCACGACGTCGGTGTTGCCGAGCTCCGGGTACGCGGCGATCGCGGCCTGCGAATGCCCCGGTACGTCGATCTCCGGAACCACCCGTACGTGCCGCTCGGCGGCGTACGCGACGATCTCGCGGATGTCGTCCTGCGTGTAGAAGCCGCCGTGCGGGGTCTCGTTCCACAGCGGCGAGGCCCGGTGCCCCCAGCGGCTGCGCGGCCGCCACGCGCCGACCTCGGTGAGCCGCGGGTGGCGCTTGATCTCGACCCGCCAGCCCTGGTCGTCCGTCAGGTGCAGGTGCAGCACGTTGAGCTTGTGCGCGGCCAGCAGGTCGATGTACCGCAGCACCCCGTCCTTCGGCATGAAGTGCCGGGCCACGTCGAGCATCATGCCGCGCCAGCCGAAGCGGGGCCCGTCCTGGATCCCTCCCACCGGCAGCCGCCAGGCGCGGCCCGGCGCCGTGGGCGCGCGCCGGTGGGCCTCGGGCCCGAGCAGCTGGCGCAGCGTCTGCGCGGCGTAGAAGAGGCCGGCCGGGTCGGCGCCCTCCAGCTGCACCCACCGCTGGGTGACGTGCAGCTCGTACGACTCGGCGCCGACGCTCCGCGCGCGCTCGGGGCGGAGGACCAGCCGGATCACCGCGCGCCCGCCGTGCTCCTGCCCCGGAGCCGGCGCGGGCAGCTCCCAGCCGGTGGCCGCGCCGAGCTCGCGCCGCAGCCAGCGGGCGGTGCCCTCGGCGCCGGGGCCGACGTGGAGGAGCGGATCGTCCAGTACGCACTCGCCGCCGTCGCGGGCGAATCGCGCGTACCGCGGCTCCGGAATCAACTCGGGCATGGCCTCGACCCCTCCACC
The DNA here is from genome assembly GCF_001279655.1 of Streptomyces sp. WM6372. NCBI lineage: Bacteria > Bacillati > Actinomycetota > Actinomycetes > Kitasatosporales > Streptomycetaceae > Streptomyces > Streptomyces sp. WM6372. The sequence continues at coordinate 26,872 of NZ_LGDB01000185.1, forward strand.
GTCCAGCCGTTGCGCGACGCGCAACGCGCGTTTCACAGGGCGCCCGGCGCCCGTGCGGCCGACCCTAGTCCGCCCCCCGCGCACGGCAAAGGCCCCCGGACGCGCATCAGCGCGCCAAGGGGCCTTCGAGGGCCTTCGAGGGCTTCGGTCCCGCCGGAGGAGGGGCCGATCGGACCGGCCTACTTGTCCTTGCCGCCCTTGTCCTTGTCCCCGCCGGGGCCCATGGACTCGTAGATCTCCTTGCACATGGGGCAGACCGGGTACTTCTTCGGGTCCCGGCCCGGTACCCACACCTTGCCGCACAGCGCGACGACGGGGGTCCCGCCGAGCGCGCTCTCCATGATCTTGTCCTTCTGGACGTAGTGGGCGAAGCGCTCGTGGTCGCCGTCGCCGTGGGACACCTGCGGCGTCGGCTCTACGAGGGTCCCCGTACCAGTCCCGCGCTCGGGCTCAAGAGTGCTCATAAAAGCCAGGGTACCGACCCGTGCGCGGGTCAGTTGAGCGACGGGTCGTCGGGATACGTGGCGACCATCGCGAGCTCGCTGCGCTGGCGGCGCAGCACCGCCCGCCAGAGCCTTTCGGGATCCGGGTACGACACGTCCCCGGGCTCCGATTCCACGACGTACCAGGCGCCGTCGCCGAGCTCCACCTCCAGCTGGCCCGGGCCCCAGCCCGAGTATCCGGCGAAGATCCGCAGCGAACCGAGGGCCGCGGCCAGCAGCTCCGGCGGGGCCTCCAGGTCGACCAGGCCGATCGCCCCGTACACGCGGCGCCACCCGAGCGGCCCCTCCTCACCGGGGATGACCGCCACGCCGAGCGCCGAGTCCAGGCCCACCGGCCCGCCCTGGAAGACGACTCCGGGATCACCGGCCAGGGTCGCCCAGGGCAGCAGGATGTCGCCCACCCCCACGGGGGTGGGCCGGTTGAGGACCACGCCGAGCGACCCCTGCTCGTCGTGGTCGAGCAGGAGCACCACCGCGCGGTCGAAGTTCGGGTCCGCGAGGGTGGGGGTGGCCACGAGCAGCCGCCCTGTGAGGGAGGACACCTCGGTCATGCCGACATGATCTCGCACATTCGCCCTTCAGGGGGAGCGGGCGGGGGCATCGGATCGCGCGCGGCTCAGGGCGCACCGCAGCAGGGAGGAGCGCGCGCCGCCGACGATGGCGGAATGCGACGCTCCGCCATGAGGTGGGCACTGTGGGTGTTGTGGCTAATTCATGACAGTCCTACGGCCGCGTCAGCCTTACGAACAAGGGGGTGGTGCCCCTTACCCTTTTCCCTGGCCCCCTGCCCACCCTCCTCTGGCCTCGCCGGGGGAGCCCCTCTCCGGAACGCGAGATTCATGACCGGCACAGACAGAGACGACGTACTACTTGTCCATGGCGGTACCCCGCTCGAGGGCGAGATCCGTGTCCGCGGTGCGAAGAACCTCGTGCCCAAGGCCATGGTCGCCGCTCTGCTCGGCAGCGGACCCAGCCGGCTCCGCAACGTTCCCGACATCCGCGACGTCCGGGTCGTGCGCGGGCTGCTCCAGCTGCACGGGGTGACCGTCCGCCCCGGCGAGGAGCCGGGTGAGCTCGTACTCGACCCGACGCACGTCGAGAGCGCGAACGTCGCGGACATCGACGCGCACGCGGGTTCGTCGCGCATCCCGATCCTGTTCTGCGGCCCGCTGCTGCACCGCCTCGGCCACGCCTTCATCCCGGGCCTCGGCGGCTGCGACATCGGCGGCCGGCCGATCGACTTCCACTTCGACGTGCTCCGCCAGTTCGGCGCGACCATCGAGAAGCGCGAGGGCGGCCAGTACCTGGAGGCTCCGCAGCGCCTTCGCGGCTGCAAGATCCGCCTGCCCTACCCCTCGGTCGGCTCGACCGAACAGGTGCTCCTGACGGCCGTCCTGGCCGAGGGCGTCACCGAACTGAGCAACGCCGCGGTGGAGCCGGAGATCGAGGACCTCATCTGCGTCCTGCAGAAGATGGGCGCCATCATCTCCATGGACACCGACCGGACCATCCGGATCACCGGTGTCGACCGCCTCGGCGGCTACAACCACAAGGCGCTCCCGGACCGCCTGGAGGCTGCCTCCTGGGCTTCCGCGGCGCTGGCGACCGGCGGCAACATCTACGTCCGCGGCGCGCAGCAGCGCTCGATGATGACGTTCCTGAACACGTACCGCCGCGTCGGCGGCGCGTTCGAGATCGACGACGAGGGCATCCGCTTCTGGCACCCGGGCGGCCCGCTCAACGCGATCGCGCTCGAAACGGACGTGCACCCCGGTTTCCAGACCGACTGGCAGCAGCCGCTGGTGGTCGCCCTGACCCAGGCCGCGGGCCTCTCGATCGTCCACGAGACGGTCTACGAGTCCCGTCTGGGATTCACCTCGGCGCTCAACCAGATGGGTGCACACATCCAGCTGTACCGGGAGTGCCTGGGCGGCAGCGCCTGCCGGTTCGGGCAGCGCAACTTCCTGCACTCGGCGGTCGTGTCCGGCCCGACGAAGCTGCAGGGCGCCGACCTGGTCATCCCCGACCTGCGCGGCGGGTTCTCGTACCTGATCGCGGCGCTGGCGGCCGAGGGCACCTCGCGGGTCCACGGCATCGACCTCATCAACCGCGGCTACGAGAACTTCATGGAGAAGCTCGTGGAGCTGGGCGCGAAGGTCGAACTCCCGGGCGGCGACCTCGTCTGAGCCGTACGGCGGCGAGACGTACGGCCGCCTGACGGCGTCTGACGGCCGCTCGAAAGCCCCCCGGGCCCCCACCAGGGCCCGGGGGGCTTTCGCATGCGCCCACCGGCCCGTACGCGGCCGTTCGCCGGCCCGTACGTTCACCGGCCCGTACGAGGCCCTTCTCGGCCCGTACGGGGCAGCGGGGCCCGGGAGGGCCCGTACGGCGCCGCGGGACCGGGGAGGGCCCCGGAGGGAGCCCGGCGGGCCCGGCAGGGCCCCGGACAGGCCGAAGGGCGGCCTCCCCGCCCGGGGATGGCCGCCCTTCGCCAGTACTGCGTACTGCTCTGCCGCTCCGAGGGCCCGCACGGGCCCCGGTACGGGCAGGACTTACTTGCCCTTGGCGGCTTCCTTGAGCTTGGAGCCCGCGGAGACCTTCACGCTGAAGCCGGCCGGGATCTGGATGGGGTCGCCGGTCTGCGGGTTGCGCGCGGTGCGAGCGGCACGGTGGGTGCGCTCGAAGGTCAGGAAGCCGGGGATGGTGACCTTCTCGTCGCCCTTGGCGACAATCTCGCCGACGGTCTCGGCGAGCGCGGCCAGAACGGCGTCGGCGTCCTTGCGGGTCACCTCGGCGCGCTCGGACAGAGCGGCCACCAGCTCACTGCGGTTCATGTTGTACTCCCGTGTTCAACTTGCCTTAGAGGCGTGAGATCGAAGCCGATGCTGCCAGGGCCCTCGGACAGTCCCCGGACCCGGGTCTGAACGTCAGACCCTCTCGCCCGGTTACGCATCCTGCCCCCACCAGCGGCGGGAAAGCCAATCCGGCACCCGCCAGGGTCACACGAAAAGCGCCACAGTCACGCCGCGGTGACGCTCCGTCCGCACTTGGTGGATGCGGACCGCGGACCTCGCGGGCATCCCCGCAACCCTAGAGGCGGCCCGCCGGGCCCGCATCTCGCGACGCGCCGGGATCGGCGCGCCGTGAGGGCGGTCACAGCGGCGGCCGGACCCGGCGCGGCTTCGCCCGACTCCGCGTCAGTTCGCCGAGGCGGCCTTGCGGACGGCTCCGGCGACCGCGCCGGCCACCTTGTCGTTGAACACCGACGGGATGATGTAGTTGGCGTTGAGCTCGTCCTCGCCGACGACGTCGGCGAGCGCGGTCGCGGCGGCCAGCATCATGTCCGTGTTCACCGTGCGGGACTGGGCGTCCAGCAGGCCGCGGAAGACACCCGGGAAGACCAGCACGTTGTTGATCTGGTTCGGGAAGTCGGAGCGGCCGGTGGCCACGACGGCGGCGGTCTGGCGGGCGACGGCCGGGTCCACCTCGGGGTCCGGGTTCGCGAGCGCGAACACGATCGCACCCTCGGCCATGGCGGCGACGTCCTCGCCGGACAGCACGTTGGGGGCGGAGACGCCGATGAACACGTCGGCGCCGACCACGGCCTCCTTCAGAGTGCCCGTGTAGCCCTCGGGGTTGGTGTTGTCGGCGATCCAGCGCAGCGGGGAGTCGGCTGCGGCGTCGACCAGGTCGGTGCGGCCCGCGTGCACGACACCGTGGATGTCGGCGCTGACGACGTTCTTCACGCCGGCCGCGAGGAGCAGCTTGAGGATGGCCGTACCGGCCGCGCCGGCGCCCGACATGACGACCTTGACGTCGCCAACTGCCTTGCCCACCACGCGAAGTGCGTTGGTGAGGGCGGCGAGGACGACAATGGCCGTGCCGTGCTGGTCGTCGTGGAAGACGGGGATGTCGAGGGCCTCGCGCAGGCGGGCCTCGATCTCGAAGCAGCGCGGCGCGGAGATGTCCTCCAGGTTGATGCCGGCGAAGCCCGGGGCGATGGCCTTGACGATCTCGACGATCGCGTCGGTGTCCTGGGTGTCGAGGCAGATCGGCCAGGCGTCGATGCCGGCGAAGCGCTTGAAGAGGGCCGCCTTGCCCTCCATGACGGGCAGCGCGGCCATCGGGCCGATGTTGCCGAGGCCCAGTACGGCGGAGCCGTCCGTCACGACTGCGACGGAGTTGCGCTTGATGGTGAGGCGGCGCGCGTCCTCGGGGTTCTCGGCGATGGCCATGCACACGCGGGCGACGCCCGGGGTGTAGATCATCGAGAGGTCGTCTCGGTTGCGGATGGGGTGCTTGGACGCCATCTCGATCTTGCCGCCGAGGTGCATCAGGAAGGTTCGGTCGGAGACCTTGCCGAGGCTGACGCCCTCGATGCCGCGCAGCTTGCCGACGATCTCGTCGGCGTGCGCGGTGGAGGTCGCGGCGATGGTGACGTCGATACGGAGCTTCTCGTGACCGGAGGCGGTCACGTCGAGGCCGGTGACCGACCCACCGGAAGACTCCACGGCGGTGGTCAGCTGGGAGACCGCGGTTCCGCTCGCGGGCACTTCCAGGCGGACCGTCATCGAGTACGAGACGCTGGGCGCCGTTGCCATGGCCGTGTTCCTCTTCTGTCCCTGGTTTTTTTGTACACACACGGGCCCCGCTGCACGGCAGGCGCGGCAGGACCTGTTGTCCGATCGTCCCACCTACCAGCCAGTACAAGGTAACCAGCTACAAATTTCGGAAAGACACTTCCACCATACGAGATAGATCAGGCGTTCGGAAGCGTAGGCCCGTACGAAAAAGGTCCGCGCCCCTCGGTATCCGAGGGGCGCGGACCTGTATGAACGTCTATGACACCGACCCGCCATGCTCGCCTCGCGGCAAGTGGTCGCTCTAAGCGACGAAGGTTGGGCCCGGGGGCTTGGATCGAGTCGGTGCCGTACCCAGGCTAACAAAGGATCGCCGGAAGCGATCCCCCTCCAGGGGGTCGACCTCGTCGCACCACGCGTGTGGCCGCGAGCCATCCGTGCTCCGCGCTCCCACGGAGCGCGGACCCGCGCGGCCCTACGGCTTCAGCAGCGCCGGCACCCCGTCCGCGTCGGGCTCGTCGCGGCCCGCGGAGACCACCGTCAGCTGCTGCGTCGCGCGGGTCAGCGCCACGTACAGCACCCGCAGGCCCGCCGGTGACTCGTCGGCGATCTCCGCCGGGGAGACGACCACCGTGGCGTCGTACTCCAGCCCCTTGGCCTCCAGGCTGCCGAGCGCGACCGCCCGCTCCCCGAGGTCCGCCAGCCAGCCCGCGGCCTCCGCCCGCCGGTCCATGGCCACGACCACGCCGACCGTGCCGTCGACCTGCTCCAGCAGCCTGCGCGTCTCCTCGCGGACCGCCGCGCCCAGATCGCCGCCGGCGGCCGTGAAGCGGGGCTCCAGGCCCGTCGAGCGGACCGCCGTCGGCGGCTCCATGCCGGGCATCGCCAGCCTCAGCACCCGGGCCGCGACCTCCGCGACCTCCGCCGGGTTGCGGTAGTTCACCGTCAGGGTGAACCGGCGGCGCGGCCGGGAGCCCAGGGCCTCGTCACGCGCGGCGGCCGCCTCCTCCGGGTCCGTCCACGAGGACTGCGCGGGGTCGCCGACCACGGTCCACGTGCCGTGCCGGCCGCGGCGGCCCACCATCCGCCACTGCATCGGCGTCAGGTCCTGCGCCTCGTCCACGATCACGTGCGCGTACTCGGTGCGCTCCGCCGCGATCCGCTCCGCCCGCTCCCACTGGGTCTCCTCACGGGTCGGCATCAGCTCCTCCAGCCCGCTGAGCTGGTCGAGCGGGTCGAGCTGCCGCTTGCGCTTGGGCCGGGCCGGAGCGCCGAGCAGCAGCTGGAGCTCGTCCAGCAGCGCCACGTCGTGCACCGACAGCGGGCCCTTGCCGTCCGGGCCCACCCGGCGCAGCGAGCGCGCCAGCTGGCGCGTCTCGCGCGGGTTGAGGACCCGCCGCGACCAGCGGCCGAGCCGGCGCTCGTCGGCCATCGCGGCGAGCACCCCGCGCGGGGTCAGCTCGGGCCACCAGGCGTTCAGGAAGTCGATGAACGCGTCCTCGGTGGAGATGTCCTCGTCGAACGCGGAGCGCAGCTCGGCCGCCAGCTCCGGGTCGCTGTGCCGGCCGGCGCCGCCCGATCTCGCGTACAGGGCGTCGAGGAGCAGCTTGCGGGCGCGCGGACGCAGCAGGTTCACGGGCGCGGTGCCGCTGAGCACGTTCTGCCGGATCCGGTTCAGCTCGTCGGCCTCCAGCTCCTGGCGCCGCCCGAAGGCCACGACGCGCAGCCGCTCGGGTGCGCCGCCACCGGCGCCGCCGAGTTCCAGTGCGCCCCGTACGGCCTTGTGGAGGACCTTGCGCATGCGCGAGGAGCCCTTGACGCGGGCCACGGCCGGTTCGTCGTACGTGGTCGCCTCGGCGCCGTCGACGAGCGAGCCGAGCGCCCGGATGGCGACCTGGCCCTCCTCGCCGAGCGAGGGCAGCACGCCCTCGGTGTACGCGACGAGCAGCGGGGTCGGCGAGACGATCAGGATGCCGCCGGAGTAGCGGCGCCGGTCCTGGTAGAGCAGGTAGGCGGCGCGGTGCAGGGCGACGGCGGTCTTGCCGGTGCCGGGCCCGCCCGCGACCTCGGCGACCGAGGCGGCGGGGGCCCGGATCACCATGTCCTGCTCGGCCTGGATGGAGGAGACGATGTCCCGCATCGAGTGCGTGCGGGCCCGCCCGAGCGCGGCCATCAGGGCGCCGTCGCCGATGGCGGGCAGCTCCCGGCCGTCGAGGGAGGCGGTGATCTCGGGGCGCATCAGGTCGTCCTCGACGCCGAGCACCTTGCGGCCCTTGGAGCGGATGACGCGGCGCCGTACGACGCGGCCCGGGTCCTTGGGCGTGGAGCGGTAGAACGGCGCGGCGGCCGGCGCGCGCCAGTCGATGACCAGCGGCGCGTAGTCGGCGTCGAGCACGCCGATGCGCCCGATGTGGAGCGTCTCGGCGATGTCGGCGGTGAGGTCCGCGCGGATCGCGTCGTCGGCGGGCTCGACGGAGGTGTACGCGCCGTCGGGCCCGCGCTCCCCGTCCTTGCCGAGGACCAGGTCGATCCGGCCGAAGAGGAAGTCCTCGAACTCGTTGTTCAGCCGGTTCAGGTGGATGCCCGCCCGGAAGACCTGCGCGTCGCGCTCGGCGAGCGCGCCGGGCGTGCCGACCTGACCGCGCTTGGCCGCGTCGTTCATCAGGAACTCGGCCTCGTCGATCTTCTCTTCGAGGCGGCGGTACACCTGGTCCAGATGCGTCTGCTCGACCGCGATCTCCCGATCGCGGACGGAATCCGCCGTGCTGTCGACAGCGGCATTCTGCGCGGCCACCAAGGCCCCCTTCTGACGTGCATGGGCGACCGTCAACCGTACGCGAAGCGGCGCCCTGTCCGCACGCCCGTTCCGGTGACCGGGCGAAGATCACTGCCCGGCCGCCTCCCCGTCACCACCCGATCGCTACCCGGGACGGGCCGCGAGGACCCTGCGGCGGTGCCGGGCGACCCGCTCGCGGTTGCCGCACAGCTCACTGGAGCACCAGCGGCGGCGGTGCCCGCGCGAAGTGTCCAGGTAGACCCGGGTGCAGCCGTCTCCCTCGCAGGAGCGCAGCAGGTCCCGCTCGCCGGGATCGGTGAGCAGTTCCACGGCGTCCCGGGCGACGGCGGCGAGCAGCGCACCGCATTCCACGCCGCCGCACAACTCCCGCACGAGGTGCCCCTCTTGGTCCTGTACGGCACACAGTCCCGGGGGTGGACCGGCGGCCAGCGCGTTGACCCGGGCCAGCGCGCCCTCGTCGGGACCGGCCCCGGCGAGCTCCGCCCGTACGAGGCTGCCCACGTCGCGGCGCAGCGCCCGGAAGGCCTCCACCCAGTCGGGGCCCACCCGGGCGATCGGCGTCCGGTCGGGCACGAGCCCGGCTCCGGCGAGCCACAGCCGCAGCTCGTCGCCGTCTTGGATCTGCTCGGTGCCCGCGGGGGCGGCGAACGTGGCCACCAGGTCCAGGCACACCCGCCCGGATTCGAACCACATGCCCGTCACCGCCTCTTGCCTAGGGGCCCCGCGGGGGTGCGTGCCTCTCAGAGTGCCGCGCGCCGCTGCGATGCGGAACCCCCCGTACGGGGGCCAGGGCTCTCCGGGGCCCGGCTCACAGGGGCGGGTCGTCGTGGAGGAGGCGCTGGAAGAGGCGGTGGTCGCGCCAGGCGCCGTTGATGTGCAGGTAGCGGGGCGCGAGCCCGTACTGCTCGAACCCGGCCTTCGCCAGCACCCGCTGCGAGGCGGTGTTGTCGACCAGGGTCCCGGCCTCGACGCGGTGCAGCCCGATCTCGTCGCGGGCGATCCGGCAGACCTCCTCGACGGCGGCGGTGGCCAGTCCCCTGCCGTGCCAGGCCCGGTCGACCCAGTAGCCGAGGCCGCCGCTGCGGAAGGGCCCGAGGGCGATGCTGCCGAGGTTGATCATCCCGACGGGGGCGCCGGATCCGGTCTCGACGAGCACGTAGGGCGCGACGCGCCCGCCGTCGCGCTCGGCGAGCAGCGCATCGATCCGGGCGGCCTGCCCCGCCTCCGTGTAGAACACCTCGGACCGCCACGGCTCGAAGGGCGCCATGTACGCCCGGTTCCGGGTCAGCGTGTCGGCCAGCCCGGCGGCGTCCCCGGCCTCGACGCCCCGCATTTCCACCCCGTCAATGATCACCAGGGCACGCTAACCAACCCCGGCCGCCACAGCCAGCCCGTCAGCCCTCCGGAGCCAGCCCGTCAGCCCTCCGGTACGCATTCACCCGCGTCCAGCGCCAGCCGGTACCCCCGCTTCACCACCGTCTGGATCAGGTTCGGCGCCCCCAGCGCCCCCCGCAGCCGCGCCATCGCCGTCTCCACGGCGTGCTCGTCCCGCCCCGCCCCCGGCAGCGCCCGCAGCAGCTCCGGCCGCCCCACGACCCACCCCGGCCGGCGCGCCAGCGCCCGCAGCAGCGCCATCCCCGCCGGCGGCACCGGCCGCAGCTCCGCGTCCACCAGCACCGCGTGCCCCCGGATCTCCACCCGGTGCCCCGCCACCGGCAGCACCCGGGCCCGTCCCGGCAGCTCCTGGCACAGCAGCTGCACCAGCGGCCCCAGCCGGAACCGCTCCGGCTGCACGGTGTCCACCCCGTGCGCCTGCAACGGCAGCGCCGTCACCGGACCCACGCACGCCGCCAGCACCTCCCCCCGCAGCCCCGCCAGCACCGCCTCGCGCATCCCCCGCTGCTCCGCCCGCGACAGCAGCGAGGCCGCCGCCGGAGCCGAGGTGAAGCTCACGGCGTCGAGCCCGCCGCCGGCCACCGCGTCCAGCAGCCGGTCCATCGGCGCGAGGTCCTCCGGGGCCATCCACCGGTACACCGGGACCACGACCACCTCGGCCCCGCCGGCCCGCAGCGCCTCGACGAACCCGGGCAGCGGCTCCCCGTGCAGCTGGAGGGCGATGCGCCGCCCGGCGACCCCGCCGGCCAGCATCCGGTCGAGCACCTCGGCGAGGGACTCCGACTGCGGGGACCACGTCTCCACCAGCCCGGCGGCCCGGACGGCCCCCTTCACCTTCGGCCCGCGCGCCAGCAGTTCGGTGGCCCGCAGCCGCGCCAGCAGCTCCTCGCCGATGCCCCACCCGTCGGCGGCCTCGATCCACCCGCGGAACCCGATCGCGGTGGTGGCGACCACGGTGTCGGGCGCGCAGCCGATCAATTCCTTCGTGGCGTCGAGCAGTTCGCTGTCGTCGGCCAGCGGCACGATCCGCAGGGCCGGGGCGTGCACGACGGTGGCCCCCCGCCGGCGCAGCAGGGCGATCAGCTCGTCCGCCCGCCGGGCCGCGGTGACCCCCACGGTGAACCCGGCGAGCGGACCGGCCGCGGGTGCGGCCGTCGGGGCGGCGGCTGTGCGGGTGTCGTCCATGGTGACCTGCCTTGCCCAGTGGGTCGTCGTCACTTCGCGCGATCACGTGTCGCGAGAACGGAACCGAGCCTGTCAAGTCGGCGTGTCAGACTCGGTTCCGCCGTATTTCGTGTCCGTAAACCGCCGTTACACCGACGTGAGCTGCGGCTTCGCCTCGGCACCGGCCGCCGGGAGCACCGCGGGGGCCGGCCGGCGAAGGTATACCGTCCACGTCACCGCGCAGCAGGCCGCGTAGAAGCCGAGGAAGGTGACGAAGGCGGCCGTCCCGGACCCGGAGGTCGAGAACGCCTCCCGGAAGGCCAGGTTGATGCCGAGTCCGCCGAGTGCGCCGACCGCGCCGATGAGCCCCATGGCGGCCCCGGACAGCCGGCGCCCGTACGCGGCCGCCGCCTCGCCGCCCATGCCCCGTGCCAGCGCCTTGGCCTGGAAGATGCCGGGGATCATCTTGTACGTGGAGCCGTTCCCGAGCCCGCTCAGCACGAACAGCGCGATGAATCCGACGAGGAAGACGGGCAGCGACTCCTCGCCCGAGGCGTATACGACGATCCCGGTCGCGGCCGCCATCGCCACGAACGTGCCGAGCGTGATCCGGGCGCCGCCGAACCGGTCCGCGAGGGCGCCGCCGACGGGCCGGATCAGCGAGCCGAGCAGCGGCCCGACGAAGGTGAGCGAGGCGGCCTGGAGCGGGGTGCGGCCGAACTGCGTCTGGAGGACGAGCCCGAAGGCGAAGCTGTAGCCGATGAAGGACCCGAAGGTGCCGATGTAGAGGAACGCCATGATCCAGGTGTGGGCGTCCCGGACCGCCTCGCGGACGGCTCCGCCGTCGTTGCGTACGGGCGCCAGGTTGTCCATCCGCAGCAGGGCCAGCACGGCCGCGGCCACGATCAGCGGCAGGTAGACCGCGAGCAGCAGCCGCGGGTGCCCGGCCCCGGCGGTCCCGATGACCAGCAGGGCGACGAGCTGCACCACGGGCACGCCGATGTTGCCGCCGCCGGCGTTCAGGCCGAGCGCCCAGCCCTTCTTCCGCAGCGGGAAGAAGGCGTTGATGTTGGTCATGGAGGAGGCGAAGTTCCCGCCGCCGACGCCCGTCAGCGCGGCGACGGCCAGGAAGGTGCCGTACGAGGTCCCCGGCTCCATGACGACCAGCGCGGCCGCGGTGGGCGCGAGCAGCAGCAGGGCGCTGACGACGGTCCAGTTGCGGCCGCCGAAGCGGGCGACGGCGAAGGTGTACGGCACCCGGACGAAGGCGCCTACGAACGTGGCCGTCGCGATGAGGAAGAACTTCCCGGCCGGGTCGATCCCGTAGGCGGGGCCCATGAACAGCACCATCACCGACCACAGGGTCCAGACGGAGAACCCGATGTGCTCGGAGAGCACCGAGTAGAGCAGGTTCCGGCGGGCGATGCGCTCCCCGGACTCCTTCCAGAAGGTCTCGTCCTCGGGTTCCCACCGCTCGATCCAGCGGGCCCCCTTGCGCGGTGCGGTCGTTCCGGTCATCACACGCCTCCACAGCTGTCGCGTCCGTGGTGACGACCGTAGGAACGGCGCGTTTCGGCCCCGGTCCCCGCCGGATGACCGGTGGGAAACCTTGCACTCACCCGGCGCCGGGGCCGCCTGTGAGCGCGGCGGGGCGCCAGCTCGCCGGGGGCACGTCGAACCAGCCGTGCCCGGCGGCGAGGGCGGCCGCGGCCTGGTGCAGCGCGTCAAGGCCGGGGTGGCTGAAACCCTTGCGCCACACCATCGACAGCGGGGACAGCGGCACCGGGTCGACCAGCGGCCGCTTCACGGACCCGGGCAGGTCGAGGAAGTCCACGGTCACCAGGACCGGGTTGCGCGTCTTGGCCATGACCCGGCTGAACTCGTCCTTCCCGATGGCCACGGGCGCGGGCGGCGCGAGCGCGATCCCGCGGCCCTCCAGCAGCTCGCGGGCGAGCCCGGTCCACTCCAGGGTGCGCGGATTGCCGGCCCCCGCGTACACGCTCTCCCCGGCCAGCGCGTCCAGCGGTACGTCGGCCCGCGCGGCCAGCGGATGCCCCTCGGGCAGCAGCACCGCGAGCGGCTCGTACCGTACGGGCCGGTGCGCGAGGCGGGCCCGCAGCGCCGGGTCCAGCCCGTGGGCGTAGCCGAAGGACACGTCGAGGCGGCCGGCGGCTACCTCCGCGGCGGCGTACGTCAGCCCGCTCTCGAAGCGGGCCATCAGCTCGCAGTCCGGGGCGAGTTCGCGGGCCCGCTCCAGCACGGTGCGGGCGGTGCTCGGCCCGTCGGTGTTGAGGTCGACGAGCAGCGCCCGGGGGCTCGCGGAGGCGAAGGCGGCGGCGAGCGCCTCGTGCGCGGCCAGCACCCGCCGGGCCAGGGGCAGCAGCCGCTCCCCGTCGGCGGTCAGCTCGACGGCGCGGGTCGTCCGTACGAACAGCACCGCGCCCAGCACGGTTTCGAGCCGCCGCACGTCGCGGCTCAGCGCCTGCTGGGCGACGTACAGGCGGGCGGCGGCGCGGGTGAAGTGCAGTTCCTCGGCCACGGCGACGAACCCGCGCAGCAGCCGGGGTTCCACATCACGGGGTATCACCCGGGGAGACTAACAACGGAAGCGGGTGAATGGCTCCGGAACAGGTGTTGGACGCCGCCGCACCCCGCGGCGGAGCCTTGGATCATGCCGCCGCTGATGACCGTGACGGGCTCCACGCTCGTGATCGCCCCCGCACCGCACCCCCCCCGACCCCGCCCGCAGGGCCCGTACGCCCGCCTCTTCTCCCGTCCCGGGACCCGGGCCTTCACGGCCGGGAACCTGCTGGCGCGCCTGCCCATGGGCATGTTCGGCATCAGCGCGGTCATGATGATCGCCGGCCAGCGCGGCTCGTACGCCCTCGCCGGTGCGGTCACCGCCACCGGGCTGGCCGCCACCGCACTGGTCGCGCCGTGGACCGCCCGCCTGGTCGACCGGTACGGCCAGGCCCGGATCGCCGTCCCCGCGACACTGATCGCGGTGCTCGGCTCGGTGGCGCTGGTCGCCTCCGTCCGTGCGCACGCCCCCGCCTGGACCCTGTTCGCCTCGTACGCCGCCACCGCGACCACCCCCAACATCGGCGGCATGTCCCGGGCCCGCTGGACCCACCTGCTGCGCGACTCCCCCGCCGCGCACCACACGGCGATGTCGTTCGAGCAGGCCGCCGACGAGCTCTGCTACATGCTCGGCCCGGTGGTGGCGGCGTTCCTCTGCTCGGCCGCCTTCCCGGAGGCGGGCACCCTCACGGCGGCCGCCCTGCTGCTGACGGGGATGCTGGTCTTCACGTCGCAACGCGCCACGGAACCGCCGCCGACGCGGCCCGGCGGCGCCCGCGCCCCGCTGCGCGGGCTGATGCCGCTGCTGGCGCTGTTCCTCCCCCTGGGCCTGCTGTTCGGCTCGATGGAGGTGACGTCGATCGCCCACCTCGGCGCCCGCGGCCTGGGCGCCGCCACCGGCCTGGTCCTGGCCCTTCAGGCGGCGGGCTCCTGCGCGGCCGGCCTGCTCTACGGCACCCTGCGCCCGCGGTCCCTGCGGACCTGCCTGATCACCCTGACCGCGGCGATGGCCCTCCCCTGGGCGGCGGCGGCCACGGGCTCCCTCCCCCTGCTGGCCGGCGCCCTCCTCCTGGCGGGCATGGCCACGGCCCCGACGATGGTCACGGCGATGTCCCGCGTCCACGCCCTCGCCCCCGAGGGCCGCCTCAACGAGTCGATGACCCTGGCGGTGACGGCCATCCTGGCGGGCATAGCCCTGGGCTCGGCCACGGCGGGCACCCTGATCGACCACCTGGGCCCCACCACCCCCTACGCCCTCCCGACCGCCGCGGCCCTCCTGGCCCTGTCGATCCTCCCGACGGTACGACTTTCCGGTACGACTCAGGTACCGTGAACTCGTACCACAACCGGAGGAGCGGACCGTGTCCATAAGTGCCAGTGAAGCCAGGGCGACCCTGTTCCCCCTGATCGAACGCGTCAACACCGACCACGACCCGGTGCGGATCACCTCCAAGAACGGTGACGCCGTTCTCATGTCCGCCGACGACTACGACTCGTGGCAGGAGACCGTCTACCTGCTGCGCTCCCCCGCCAACGCCCAGCGGCTGATGGAAGCCGTCGCGCGCGACCGCGAGGGCGCCTCATCGGTCGCCAAGAGCATGGACGAGCTGAGGCAGTTGGCCGGAGGGGAGGAGTGAGGAGCGTCCACTTCGATCCGGCCGCCTGGGAGGACTTCCTGTTCCGGCTCTCCTCCGACCGGAAGATGGCCCGTCGGATCACCCGCTTGATCGGCGAGATCCAGCGCGACCCGTTCGCCGGGATCGGTAAGCCCGAACCGCTGAAAGGCGAACTGTCCGGCTACTGGTCTCGCCGCATCGACGACGAACACCGCCTCGTGTACCGGGCGGACGACAAGGAAGTGAAGGTGCTCAAGGCCCGGTACCACTACTGATGCCGGGACCCGGGCATGACGAAGGCCCCGCAGCCTGGCGGCTGCGGGGCCTTCGCCCACATGGGATGAGTGGAGATGGCGGGAATCGAACCCGCGTCCAACGGTGCAGAAGCAGGGCTTCTCCGAGCGCAGTCCGCTGCGCTTTTCTCGGCCCCGGAGATCACACGGACAAGTCTCCGACGGGCTCAGTCACTGTTTGGTTTCCCTCCAACCCCCGTGACCGGGGCTAGAGGTTTAGATCCCTAATTGACGCCAGGATCCGGACCGGGACCACTTCCGGGCTGACGCTCCTCACAGAGGCTTCAGCTCACTGTTATTAGGCAGCGAGGGTGAAGCGGGAGTTATCGCTCTTGGAGTTGGCGATTATTTTTTGCGACATGTGGTTAGCGAGATCATTGCCGCTTCCTCGGCTCGCTTCCCCTGCATCGACATCCGCTGTCGAAACCGATCATCCCCATGTTGTTTTTTCAAGCTGCGCCCACCGCAAGCGGCGGGTGCTGACGCCATGGTACGCGAAGTGGACCACGGGATGCCAGGAGATTACAGCTGACCGCGCTCCTTGCGCTTCACGGCCGAGATCACCCGGTTCGTCTCGCGCGTGTCCTGCTTCTCGCGCAGGGCCTGGCGCTTGTCGTACTCCTTCTTGCCCTTCGCCAGCGCGATCTCGACCTTCGCCCGGCCGTCCTTGAAGTACAGCGAGAGCGGCACGATCGTGTTGCCCGTCTCGCCGGTCTTCGAGTCCAGCTTGTCGATCTCCTCGCGGTGCAGGAGGAGCTTGCGCTTGCGGCGGGCGCTGTGGTTGGTCCAGGTGCCCTGGCTGTACTCCGGCACGTGCACGTTGTAGAGCCAGGCCTCGCCGCTCTCCACCGACACGAAGCCGTCCACCAGCGAGGCACGGCCCTGGCGCAGGGACTTGACCTCGGTGCCCGTGAGCACGAGGCCGCACTCGTAGGTGTCGATGATCGTGTAGTCGTGCCGCGCCTTCTTGTTCTGGGCGATCAGCTTGCGCCCTGTTTCCTTAGCCATAGTGCGGTCATTTTCGCACTACGGACCCACCCCGAGGCCACCCAATACCGTGCGGGCCCGTTCCTCGACCCCGTCGCCCGCCGCCAGGTCCGGGGTGATGCCGCTGCCGTCGAGGCTGCGGCCCGCCGGGGTGCGGTACGTACCCACCGTCAGCTCCGCGACCGAGCCGTCCGGGAGCGGCGTCGGCATCTGCACCGAGCCCTTGCCGAAGGTCCTCGTGCCCACCGCCACCGCGCGGCCGCGGTCCTGGAGGGCGCCCGTCACCAGCTCGGCCGCGCTCATCGTGCCGCCGTCGACCAGCGCCACCAGGGGCCTCGCGGTGTCCCCGCCCGGGCTCGCGTACAGGGAGCGCTGGGCCCCCCGTACGTCGTACGTGGCCACCAGTCCGCCGTCCAGGAACGCCGAGGCGGCCGTCACGGCCTCGGTGACCAGGCCGCCCGGGTTGCCCCGCAGGTCGAGCATGAAGCCGGCGCCGGGCGGGGCCGCGCGGACGGCGGCCCGGACCTGTTCGCCCGAGCCGCGGCTGAAGGAGGCGACCTTGATGACGGTGATCCCGCCCGGGAGCTGCCGTACGGTCACGGGCTCGGTGTGCAGCTGCTCGCGGCGCAGGGTCTCGGTGAGGTCGGCGCCGTCCCGGGTGAGGTGCAGGACGACCGGGGTGCCGGCGTCTCCGCGCAGCAGGGCGACCACGTCGCAGACGCGCAGGCCGGTGACGGCGTGGCCGTCGACGCTCAGCAGCCGGTCCCCGGCGCGCAGGCCGGAGCGGGCGGCGGGGCTGCCGGGCTGGACCTTCTCGACGGCGATGCGGTCGTCCCGGCGGCTCTCGATCCAGAGCCCGACGCCGGTCCAGCGGCCGTCGAGGTCGTCGGTGAAGGCCGCGTACTCGCCCTGGTCGTAGACCATGCCCCAGCGGTCGCCGCTGCGGCTGACCACCTCCTGGGCGGCCTTCTTGCCGGACTTGCCCTCGGCGGCGGCCTCGGCCGCGGCGCGGGCGACGGCCTCGCGGTCGGCGGTTCCGGTGTCCCGGGGGGCCTCGGGCCCGGGCGCGGCCGCGGGGTTCTGCGTACCGGCGGCCGTTAAGGCGCCGCCCGCGGCGCTGACGGCGTCCGCGCGGTCCCAGCAGCCGGTGCCCGCCGCGGCGCCCACGGCCGCGACGAAGGCCAACGTCAAAGCGGCCCCGCGACGCAGGTCGCGGGGCCGGAGACAGAAGGCGGGCAGTCCCGGCATGGCGCCGAGTCTAGGACAAGCCCCGTGGAGGAACGGCGGGTTGGGCGGACCTCACACGGGGCGCTTGTCACACCTTCAGGTACTTGCGCAATGCGATGAAGGCGGCCAGCGAGGGCATCAGCACCCCGATGACCAGCACCAACGGCAGCTTCGTCAACACGGAGTCCCAGCCGATGAAGTTGATCAGCTCCATCTTCGCCCGCAGCGAGGCGCCGTGGTCGATGACGAAGTACTGGCCTGCGCCGAGCATCACGCAGGCCAGGACGGCGCCGACGAGACCCGCGAAAGCGGCCTCCATGATGAACGGCACCTGGATGTAGAAGCTGGAGGCGCCCACGAGCCGCATGATCCCCGTCTCCCGCCGCCGGCTGAAGGCGGAGACGCGCACGGTGTTGACGATCAGCAGCAGGGCCACGATCAGCATGATCAACATGATGACGAGGGCGGCCACGTTGAGATAGCCGAGCATCGTGAACAGGTTGTCGAGCTCGGTGTGCTGGTCGGCGACCGACTGGACGCCGTCGCGGCCCGCGAAGGCGGTCGTGATGACCTTGTACTTCTCGGGCTGCTTGAGCTTCACCCGGAAGGAGTCGGGCATCTGGTCCGGAGTGATCACCGAGGCGAGCGCGGTGTGCCCGAAGCGCTCCTTGTAGTGCTTGTAGGCCTCGTCGGAGGACTCGTAGTGGACCGTCTCGACGAGGTCCATCTTCTTCAGGTCGGTCTCGATCTGCTGCTTCTGCTCGGGAGTGACCGCGCCCTTGGCGCAGGCCTTGCTCCCGCTCTCGCCGTTGTCCTCCGCGTCGCTCTTGTTGCAGAGGTAGATCGAGACGTTGACCTTGTCGTACCAGTAGCCCTTCATCTTGCTCACCTGGTCGCGCATGAGCAGGGAGCCGCCGAACAGGGCCAGCGACAGGGCCACGGAGATGATGACCGCGAAGGTCATGGTGAGATTGCGGCGGAGGCCGACGCCGATCTCCGACATGACGAACTGGGCGCGCATGACGTCTCAAGGGCCTTTCAGTGCTGGTAGCCGTAGACGCCGCGCGACTGGTCGCGCACGAGTCGGCCCTGTTCGAGTTCGATGACGCGCTTGCGCATCTGGTCCACGATCTGCTGGTCGTGCGTGGCCATGATCACGGTGGTGCCGGTCCGGTTGATCCGGTCCAGCAGCTTCATGATGCCGACCGAGGTCTGCGGGTCGAGGTTGCCGGTGGGCTCGTCCGCGATGAGGAGGGCCGGCCGGTTGACGAAGGCACGGGCGATGGCCACGCGCTGCTGCTCACCGCCGGAGAGCTCGCCGGGCATGCGGTCCTCCTTGCCACCGAGGCCCACGAGCTCCAGGACCTGCGGGACGGCCTTGCGGATCTCGCCCCTCGGCTTGCCGATGACCTCCTGGGCGAAGGCGACGTTTTCGGCCACCGTCTTGTTGGGGAGCAGGCGGAAGTCCTGGAACACGGTCCCCAGCTGGCGCCGCATCTGCGGGACCTTCCAGTTGGAGAGCTTGGCGAGGTCCTTGCCGAGGACGTGGACCTGGCCGTGGCTCGCCCGTTCCTCGCGCAGCACCAGCCGCAGGAAGGTGGACTTGCCGGAGCCGGAGGAGCCGACCAGGAAGACGAACTCGCCCTTCGCGATCTCCAGGGAGACATCTCTGAGTGCGGGGCGGTTCTGCTTCGGGTAGGACTTGGAGACGTTGTCGAATCGGATCACGGGTGCACCACGGTCGCCGGGAGTAGGTGTGCGGAGTCGGTGTGCGTGACCATACGCGAACGGGCGGGGGGTGGGGGCCCGGCGTCCGGAGTTGCCCGATATATCCCCTGGTCCGGGAGGGGATCGTCCCGGACCGACCGTGATTGCCCGGACGGGCCGCGCCGAATGTCGCCAGAGCTGGCACAGTGGTAGGGGAACGCAGTCGTTCCTTCAGGCGTTGTTCATTGTGTTCGTTGTTCCAGGGGACGAGAGGAGGAGAGCGCATGACGTATGACCGGCTCGTGTGCGCGAACTGCGCCGCGCCCGTCAGCCAGGGCCGCTGCCCGGTGTGCCGGGCGAACCGGGAGCGCCTCCAGCAGCAGGAAGGCCCCTTCGGCGGCCTGAACCCCCTGACGCTCATCGTGCTCCTGGTGGTCCTCGTCGCGGCTCTGGCCCTGGTGGCCCAGCAGACGGTGTAGCTCCCCGCCGCGTCCCGATCATCGACGCGAGACGGAAACCAAGACAGCAGGCAAAGGAAGGGCCCGGACACCTCAGGTGTCCGGGCCCTTCCTGCGTCAATGCGCGCGCTCACGCGGTGGCGCGCTCACGCGGTGGCGCGCTCACGCGGTGGCGCGCTCACGCGGTGGCGTGCTTACGCGGTCTGCTCCTGCTGCTTGCGCCAGCGGATGCCGGCCTCCAGGAAGCCGTCGATCTCGCCGTCGAGCACCGCCTGCGGGTTGCCGACCTCGAACTCCGTCCGCAGGTCCTTGACCATCTGGTACGGGTGCAGGACGTAGGAGCGCATCTGGTTGCCCCAGGAGCTTCCGCCGTCCTTGAGGGCGTCCATCTTGTCCTTCTCCTCCTGGCGGCGCCGCTCCAGCAGCTTGGCCTGGAGCACGTTCATCGCGCTGGCCTTGTTCTGGATCTGCGAGCGCTCGTTCTGGCAGGAGACGACGATGCCGGTCGGCAGGTGCGTGATGCGCACGGCCGAGTCGGTCGTGTTGACGCCCTGGCCACCGGGGCCGGAGGCGCGGTACACGTCGACGCGCAGCTCGGCCTCGTCGATCTCGACGTGGTCGCTGGTCTCGACGACCGGCAGCACCTCGACGCCCGCGAAGGAGGTCTGGCGGCGGCCCTGGTTGTCGAAGGGCGAGATGCGCACGAGGCGGTGGGTGCCCTGCTCGACCGAGAGCGTGCCGTAGGCGTACGGGGCCTTGACGACGAAGGTGGTCGACTTGATGCCGGCCTCTTCCGCGTACGAGGTCTCGTAGATCTCGGTGGGGTAGCCGTGGCGCTCGGCCCAGCGCAGGTACATGCGCTGGAGGCGCTCGGCGAAGTCGGAGGCGTCCACGCCGCCGGCCTCGGCGCGGATGTTGACCAGCGCCTCGCGCTCGGCGTACTCGCCGGAGAGCAGGGTGCGGACCTCCATCTCGTCCAGCGCCTTGCGCACGGAGACCAGCTCGGCCTCCGCCTCCACGAGGGTGTCCGCGTCGTCCATCTCCTGGGCGAGGTCGAACAGCACCGCGAGGTCGTCGATGCGCCCGCGCAGGGTCTCGGTCTTGCGGACCTCGGCCTGGAGGTGCGAAAGCTTGCTCGTGATCTTCTGAGCGGCCTCCGGGTCGTCCCACAGGGACGGCGCGGCGGCCTGCTCCTCGAGCACGGCGATTTCTGCCCTCAGCTTGTCGAGGTCCAGGACGGCCTCGATCGACCCCATGGTCGAGGAGAGGGACTTCAGCTCTTCGGAAACATCGACGACTGCCACGGGTCCAGCGTAGCCGGTCCGCGGGCGGCACTGTCCGGGCAGGCCGGATCACCCGTTCTGATGAGTGGACGAACGGGCGTACGCTCACGGTATGACTCTGCTCCTCGTCAAGCGCCGCCATGTGGACCACATGCGTGTCACGACGACGAGCTGTCTGCCGCCGGACCATCCCCAAGCCTGATCCACCCCGATCCGACTTGGTCCTGTACGCGGCCCAAGCGGCTCCGGCGCCATCCCTGCCGGCGGCCCTCCCCATCCGCTGCCCCGACACCTCTGGGGAACAGGACCCCGTGACATCCGAAACGGAGCAGTCATGCCGTCCGCGCACAACGATCTTTCTGCCGATCCCGCGGTTCCCGCCCTTCCCGTCATCGACCTGTCCCAGGCCGACGACCCGGCCCAGCGGGGCGACTTCCTCAAGAAGCTGCACGCCGTGGCCCGGGACACGGGCTTCCTGTACCTCACCGGGCACGGGATCACCGAGGCGGAGACCGCCCGGATCCTCGAACTGACCAGGGCCTTCTTCGCCCTGCCGGAGGCCGACCGGCTCGCGGTGAGCAATCTGAACTCACCGCACTTCCGCGGGTACACCCGCATCGGCCACGAGCTGACCGGCGGCGCCTCCGACTGGCGCGACCAGCTGGACGTGGGCGCCGAGCGCCCGGCGCCCGCACTGGGGCCGGGCGACCCGGCGTACCTGTGGCTGGAGGGCCCGAACCAGTGGCCGGAGGCCCTGCCGGAGCTGCGGCCGGTGGTACTGGAGTGGCAGGCCCGGCTGGCGGCGGTGGCCCACCGGCTGCTGCGGGAGCTGCTGACCTCGATCGGAGCGCCGTCCGACTTCTTCGACGAGGCGTTCGCGGACCGGCCGCACCTGCACACGAAGCTGATCCGCTACCCGGGATCCGCACCGTCCGGAGCCGACCAGGGGGTCGGGGCGCACAAGGACTACGGGTTCCTGACGCTGCTGCTGCAGGACGGGGTGGGCGGGCTCCAGGTACGGCAGGGGGACGGGTTCCTGGACATCCCGCCGCTGCCGGGGGCCTTCGTGGTCAACCTGGGCGAGCTGCTGGAGATCGCGACGGAGGGGTACCTGGTGGCCACGGACCACCGGGTGGTCAGCCCGCCGGGGGCGGTGGAGCGGTACTCGGTGCCGTTCTTCTACAACCCGCGGCTGGACGCGGTGATCGAGACGGTGCCGGGCGAGTACCTGCGGTCCGCGCCGGGGGTCGCGCACGACGCGTCGAACCCGCTGCACGCGGAGTACGGCCGCAACGAGCTCAAGGGCTGGACCCGGGCCCACCCGGCGGTGGCCCGCCGCTGGCACCCGGAACTGGTCGAGGCGTAACCCCGGCCGGGGTGCGGGGGCCCGCCCCCGCACCGGCACGGGGTCCGGGGGACGGAGCTCCGGGGAACGGGCGAAGGGCGGGTAGGAGACCCGGCCCCGCGCGGCGGACCGGGTACGGCTGCGGGCCGGGTACGGCTACGGCCTTCGGCTACGGCTTCGGCTTCGACGGGGTCGAGTGCTTCGTGTCCTGGGGCGGCGGCTCGTCGCCGGAGGCGGCCAGCCAGGTACCCACGCCCAGTGCGGCGGCCAGCACCACGGCCCCCGCCGTCAGGGCGAGCCGCCGCTTGCGGGCCGTCTCCGCCCGGTGGCGGGCCGACCCCGGCCGGTGGCCGCCCGCAGGGCGCGGCACCCGGGCCGTGCCCAGTGCGCCCCCGGCCAGCTCGTCCGGTCCCGGAACCCGCATCGAGGTGTGCGTGTCCCGGTTCGAGTCCGTCGCGGAACCCGGCACCAGCGGGACCACGCCCCGCCGCCGGACCGGATCGGCCTCCGAGACGGACTCCGCCGGCTCCGGATCCGGGTCCGGTTCGTACGGCTCGTCCACGTCCAGCGGCGGCATCCCGGCCAGGAGCGGGAGCAGGTCCCGCAGCCGGGCCGAGAGCTCCGAAGCCCGCAGCCGTGAGGCCGGCGCCTTCGCCAGGCACTGCACGATCAGCTGCCACAGCTCGTCCGGGATCCCGGGGAGCGGGACCACGGTCTCCGTCACGTGCCGCCGCAGCACCGCGCCCGGGTGGCCGCCGCCGAACGGCGTGAAACCCGCCAGCAGCTCGTACAACACGGTGGCCAGGGCGTATATGTCCACCGCCGCCCGCGGCGGCAGCCCCTCGACGATCTCCGGAGCCAGGTAGTCCGGCGTGCCGATGATCCGGGTCGTCGGGGCCGAGGCCCGCGCGCCCGGCGCCCCGGACGCCCGCCGCGGCGAGTCGATCAGCTTGGCCACGCCGAAGTCGGTCAGCAGCGCCGGATGCGAGCCTCCGGGTCCGAGCGGCCCCTGCATGTCCAGCAGGACGTTCTCCGGCTTCACGTCCCGGTGCACGACCCCCGCCGCGTGCGCGGCCGCCAGCGCGTCCGCGACGTCCGCGACGATCGCCACGGCCGCCTCGGGGGCGAGCCGCCGCTCCCGGTCGAGGCGCGTGCGCAGGTCCGTACCGCGTACGAGGTCCATGACCAGGGCCAGGTCGTTGCCGTCGACGACGAGGTCGCGGACGGAGACGATGTGCGGGTGGTCCAGGCCGAGCAGCGCGCTGCGCTCCTGGACGAAGCGTCCGACCAGCTCCTGGTCGGACGCGAGGTCCTCGCGCAGCAGTTTGACGGCGACGGGCCCGTCAGGCCCCTCGCCCAGCCACACCGTGCCCGCGCTGCCGCGCCCCAGGATCTGGTGCGCGGTGTACCGGCTGCCGATCTTCCGTGCCACGACTGCTCCCTCAGCGGCTGGCGTACGCACCAAAGCTACGCGGCCGGATGGGGGTTGAACGCCCCGGAACACGGCGACCTTCACTTCTGGGGGCGAAATCACGTCCCAGAAGTCGACAAATCCACAACCCAGTCTACGAACGGGGCCGCGGACCGGTCCCCGAAGTCGGCGCTACGGGGCCCTGGTTCAGGGCGTGCCGCCGCCCGAGCCGCCGCCGCCCGTGGAGTCGCCGATCGCGGAGACCCAGTCGACGACGTCGGAACCCCAGGTCCACAGCTGGTCCCACCAGCCCTTGCCGGTGCCGACCCACTCCTGGAGCGGGGTGAGCTCCCAGACGAGCCAGCCCGCCACCACGAACAGCAGGATCAGGACCAGGCAGCCCTTGAGGCAGCCCAGGCCCGGGATCTTGACCGGGTTGGCGCTGCGGGGCCGCGGCTCGCGCGGCTCCCGGGGGGCGCGCGGCGGCGGGGCCTGCGGGGGCTGCTGCTGCGGGGGCGCCTGCCGCTGGGGCTGGGGCTGCCGCTGGGGCTGCTGCTGGTACGGAGCCTGCTGCGGCTGCTGGTACTGCTGGGGCGGCGGCTGCTGCTGGTAGTACGGCTGCTGCGGGGGCTGCTGGTACTGGGGCTGCTGCTGGTACTGCTGGGGCGGCGGCGGGGACTGGCGGTACTGCGGGGGCTGCTGGGGCCGCTGCTGCGGGGGCGGGGGCGCCTGCCGCTGCGGACGCCGGCGCAGGGGGTCCTCGCCCGGGTCGAGGTACTGCATCTGCGTCTGCTCGTTGCGGTCGCGCGCGGCCCGCATCTGCGACTGCCACGGGTGCGGCGCGTCCGGCTGCTGCACCGGGGGCATGACCGAGGTCGGGTCCGCGCCGGGGCCGCCCGGGCCGCCCGTGCTGGGCAGCACCGAGGTGGCGTCGGCCGCGCCGACCGGCGGGAGCACGCTGGTCATGCCGTTCGGGTCGTACGCGCCCATCGGCGACGCCGCGGCGGCGCGGCCGGGCAGCATCTGGGTCGGGTCGGCGGCGCCGCCCGGGGTCTCGGGGACGGGCGCCGGCGAGGGGTCGGGGGCGAGCAGCGCGCCGACGCCGAGGGCGGCCTCCACCTCGGAGGGGGCGCTGTGCACGCCGATGCCGGAGGCGACCACGCGCAGTCCGCGGGCCAGGTTCTCGGCGCTGGGGCGTTCGTTCGGCTCCTTGCGCAGGCAGCGCTCGATGACGATCCAGAGCGGCTCGGGCACGTTCGGCGGCCGCTGCGGGTCCTCGCTGAGGTGGCGGTGGAGGACTTCGAGGGCGGTGCCGCCGGCGAACGGCGGGCGGCCGGTGACCAGTTCGTACAGCAGGATGCCGGCGCCGTAGATGTCGACGGCGGAGGTCTGCGGGCGGCCCTCGGCGGACTCGGGGGCCACGTAGGCGGGGGTGCCGACGAACTCGTGCGTGCGCGTCAGGCCCGGGGAGTCGGCGAGGCGGGCGATGCCGAAGTCGGTGAGCATCGGCTTCATCTGGCCGCCGCGCTCGTCGAGCAGGACGTTGGCGGGCTTCAGGTCGCGGTGGACCACGCCGTCGGCGTGGCTGGCGGCGAGCGCGTCCGCGATCTGGGCGGTCAGCAGGCTCGCGGCGACCGGCGTGAAGGGGCCGTTCTGCCGGATGTACTTGTGCAGGTCCGGGCCGTCGATCAGGTCCATGACGAGGGCGAGCAGGTCGCCCTCGACGACGAGGTCCCGGGTGCGCACGATGTTGGGGTGCGTCAGGCGCAGCAGGACCGAGCGCTCGCGCAGGAAGCGCATGACGATGTCCGCGTCCTGGGCCAGCTCCTCCTTGAGGACCTTGATGGCCACGGTCTCGCCGGGCTGCCCGGCGACGGCTGCCTCCGCGCCGGCGGTCTCCCGCTGGCGGGCACGCCAGACGGTGCCCGTGGCGCCGCGTCCGAGCGGCTCCTCGAGCAGGTACTTGCTGCCGACTGGCCGCACGTCTCGCGCTCCCTGCTGTCGTCCTGCTGTGGTTCGTTTGTGGTTCGTTTTTCCGGCCCACTCTAGGGGGTGTCGCGGGGGAAGACGCGGGGTGGCGGAGGTTGGTTGCCGCACATTTGTACGAAGGGTGACGTTTGGGGGGTATGCCGGGGGCGATTTTCCCCGGCCTTGCTCCACTTTCGGCCGGGCTCCGCGCCCGGGCGTGTACGCGACACGCGCAAGGGTGTGATCATTCAAGATCATTTGTTGGCGGGTGCCGGGCGTGTTGTCAGTGACAGGTGCGAGGATGCACCCGTACGGAACGGCCGGGACGGGAGCCCGCGTTCCGGGCAGACCTGACCGGACGACGCGCCGTGCCGGGTGGGGGGTTGATCGGGCAGCCATGCCCCGTCGTACCCCTGCCGGGCGCACGCACCGCGCACCGCGCAGAAGGGACCGCTGACGGCGATGCAGATCCGGCTGACCGTCCTTGGGTCGCGCAGCGGCCACCAGACCGCGCCCGCCGGCTGTGACGTGCTCGTCACCGCGCCCGTGGGCACCGCGCTCGCCGCCGTGGCCTCCGGGCTGGCGGCGACCGTCGGCGGCCCCGACACCGGCGGCACGGTCGTGCTGTACGCCGGTACGGAGCGGCTCGACCTCCAGCGGCGGGTGCTCGGGGAGCCGCCGCTGGTGGACGGGGCGGTGCTGGGGCTGCACGCGCCGGTGCCGGGCGTCCTGCCGGACGGGGACGTCCTGCCGGACGGGACGGACGGCGCGCAGCTGCACGTCGTGGCGGGGCCGGACGCGGGCGGGGTGCACCTGCTGCACCCGGGGGCGATCCGGATCGGGCGCTCGGCCGACGCGGACGTCCCGCTGGACGATCCGGACGTCTCGCGGCTGCACTGCGCCGTGACGGTGATGCCGGACGGGCGGGTGGCCGTGGCCGACCTGGACTCGACGAACGGCACGACGGTGGACGGCGCCGTGGTGGGCGCGCGGCCGGTGCCGCTGGTGCCGGGGGCGCTGCTCCGCATCGGCGAATCGACGCTCCGCCTGGCCCCCGACACCCCGGCCCCCCTGCGGGTGGTCCCGGACCTGGAGGGCCACCTGTCCCTCCCGGCCGACCCCGGTACCGGCTCTGCCGCCGGGCACTACGGCGAGGCCGGCTCGGGCCGGGCGCCCGGTGCCGGCGCGGTCCGCCCCGGCGAGGCCGGCCCGGGCACGCGTCACCCCGGCGAGGCCGGTCCCGGCGCGGGCCTTGGCCCTGGGCACCACGGCGAGGCCGGTCCCGGCGCGGGCCTTGGCCCTGGGCACCACGGCGAGGCCGGTCCCGGCGCGGGGTGGACCGGCGAGGGCGACGGGCGTCGGGGAGCCGGCTCCGGCCGGGGGCCCGGTGCCGCGGGCGCCTCCGGCGCGGGGTGGAGCGGTGGGCCCGGCGGCGCGCAGGGGTCGTTCCCCCACCCCGCCCCTTCCCGAAACGGGGGCTCCGCCCCCGACCCCGACGAGCACCGCCCGGGGCTGCGCCCCGACGCGGGTTCGCCGTCCCACCCCGGCGCCTCGGGCGCCGGGTGGACCGCCGAACCCGACGCCGGCGCAGCCGGGGCCGGTCGTACCGGCGGAGCCGGATGGAACAGCGCGGCCGCGGCAGGCTCGGGCTCGGCGCCCGGCGCAGCCGGGGCCGGATGGGGCGGCGCAGCCGCACCCCGTAGGGGCACGGAGGCCGGTGCAACCGGGGCGGTACCCGGCACGGGCAGCGAGAGCGGCGCGGCCGGATCGGGGTCCGGGAGGCGGGGGGTCGGGTCCGGCGGCGCCGGGGTCGTTTCGGATGGCGGCATGCGGATCGGGGCGCCCGGGGCGGGCCTGGCCGAGGGCGGCAGCGGCGGCGGGCAGCGGGCGCGGAAGCGGGGGCTCGGGGCCTGGGCCCGGAAGTGGGTGCGGGGGGACGAGGGCCCCGGGTACGGGAGTGCCGCCGCCGAAGCCGTCGTGGCCGCCGCGCCCGACGCCGATGATCCGGCCGCACTGCTGCTCGCCGCGCTGGGGCCCACCCGGCGGCTCTGGTCCCGTGGCCGGGGGCGGCTCGACGTCGGGCTCGGGGCCGGGAGCCGGGTCGCGTTCCAGGAGGTCGGCTCGCTCGGCATCGCCGGGCCCCGCGCCCGGCTGACCGGGGTCGCCCGGTCCGTCGTCGCCCAGCTCGCCGGCCTGCACGGGCCGGGCGAGCTGGAGATCGTGCTCCTCGCCGCCGACCGCGCCCGCGGCCTCGCCGAGCGGCGCGCCGACTGGGGCTGGCTCGGCTGGCTGCCGCACGTACGGCCCGCGCACGGCCAGGACTGCCGGCTGCTCCTCGCGTACGACCGCGACCAGGCCGCCGCCCGCACCGCCGAGCTGACCCGCCGCCTCGACGAGAGCCCCGTCGGCGGCGTCGGCGGGAGCCCCGCCGGCGAGGCCCACCAGGGCCCGTACACGCTCCTCGTCATCGACGGCGATCCCGGCTCCGGCGCGCTGCACGACATCACCGGCCGGCTCATCGCCCACGGCCCGGCCGCCGGGATCCACCTCCTCGTGCTCGCCGAGACGCCGCCCGCCACGCCCGCCTCCCCGCTCACGGAGACGTACGAGGCCGCCTGCGCGAGCAACCCCGCCTTCCGCGGCTGCGGCGCCGCCGCCCTGCTCAGCGGTGATGTGGCCACCACCGTGCGGGCGTTCACGGTGACCGGCGGCAAGCCGTCCCCGCCCGGAACCACCGCCACCGCCGACGCCGTCTCCGCCGCCTGGGCCGAGCGCTTCGCCCGGGCTCTGGCGCCGCTGCGGGCCGAGCCCTCCCCCGCCGGGCCCCGCCCGGCCCTCGCCGCCGCGCTCCCCACCACCGCCCGCCTGCTCGACGAGTTGGGCCTCGCCCGGGCCACCCCGGCCTCCCTGATGGCCCGTTGGGCGGCCGCCACCGACCAGGGGCAGGGCGTCGGCGGCCGGGCCGAGCTCGTGCTCGGCAGCGGCCGGCGCGGCCCGGTCGGCGCCGAGCTGGTCCAGGACGGCCCGCACCTGCTG
This sequence comes from Streptomyces sp. WM6372, assembly GCF_001279655.1. NCBI lineage: Bacteria > Bacillati > Actinomycetota > Actinomycetes > Kitasatosporales > Streptomycetaceae > Streptomyces > Streptomyces sp. WM6372. The sequence continues at coordinate 55,222 of NZ_LGDB01000185.1, forward strand.
ATCGAGGGGCCCGCAGGCAGCGGTCGTACGGAGCTGCTGCGCTCGGTGGCGGCCTCGCTCGCCGCGGCCGCCCGGCCCGACCGGCTCGGGCTGCTCCTCCTCGACGGGGCCGGCGGCGAGCGCGGCGACGGGCTCCAGCCCTGCACCGAGCTCCCGCACGTCTCCGCCCACCTCGTCGCCTCCGACCCCGTCCGCATGCGGGAGTTCGCCCAGGCCCTCGGCTCCGAGCTGAAGCGCCGGGCCGAGCTCCTGGAGGGGGTCCCGTTCGCCGAGTGGCACGCCCGGCGGGAGGTCTCCGACCGGATGGTGGCGCCCCGCCAGCCCAGCCCCGGCGAGGCGCTCGGCGACCTCGACCCGCAGCGCACCGGCACGCTCCGGCTGCGCGCCTCCGCCGTGCGCACCGACCCGGCGGGGCCGAGCCCGCTGCCCCGTCTGGTGGTGCTGGTGGACGACTTCGACGCGCTGGTCGCGCCGGGGCTCGGCAGTACGGGCCGCCCCGCCGCCGGGTCCGTCGTACGGGCGCTGGAGGCGGTGGCCCGCGACGGCGCCCGGCTCGGGGTGCACCTGGTGGCCACCAGCGCCCGCCCCGACCGTACGGCCGACACCGAGCTGGCCCGTACGAACCCGCTGCGGATCGAGCTGGACGCTCCCGACCAGCCGGGCCCCGGCCGCGGCCGGCTGCGCCACGCCGACGGGCGGACGGTCCCGTTCCAGGGCGGCCGGGTGACCGGCCGGATCCCCCGGACGGCGACGCAGCGGCCGACCGTGGTGCCGGTGGAATGGGAGCGGATGGGTGATCCCCCGGCCCGCCGGCCCGTGCGCGAGTTGGGCAACGGCCCCACCGACCTGGCGCTGCTGGCGAGCGCCCTGGACCGGGCCTCGCACCTGGTCTCGGCGATACCCGTGCTGTTCCCGCCCTCCCCCTGAGACGGCCCGCAAACGCCGCGCGGCGGTCCGACGCGGTATTGCGGGGGTGCGCGGCTCGGCGTAGACCTTGTGGGACGAGTCACACCACGGGCACACCACGGGCATCGGGGGCAGAGCCATGCGAAGGCAGGGAACGAGCCGTACGAAGAACCGTAGCCGTACGGGCGGCCGGAGAAGGAGCCGTGCCGCCGCCTGGACGGCCCTCGCGGCCGCGGGCGCGCTGGCCCTCGGCGGCTGCGGGGACGGCGGGGAGAAGAAGGCCGACCCGCCGCAGGGCGGGGAGTCGTCCCCGCAGGCCCGGCCGCCGGTCGCATTACCGAAGCTGACCGGCGAGAAGCTGGAGGTCGCGGCGGTCTGGACGGGTCCGGAGCAGGCGAACTTCACGAAGGTCCTGAAGGAGTTCGAGAAGCGGACGGGTGCCACGGTCACCTTCGTCCCGGCCCAGGACCCGATCGTCACCTTCCTCGGTACGAAGATCGCGGGCGGCCAGCCGCCGGACGTGGCGCTGCTCCCGCAGGTCGGGGCCCTGACCGCGGCCGTGCAGAACAAGTGGGTGCAGCCGGTCGGCCCGGAGGCCAAGGCGCAGCTCGACGCGAACTACGCGGACGGCTGGAAGAAGCTGGGCGCGGTCGACGGCACCCAGTACGGCGTGTACTACAAGGCCGCCAACAAGTCGCTGATCTGGTACAACGCGAAGGCCTTCAAGGCGGCGGGGGTCCAGCCCCCGAAGACGTGGAAGGAACTGGTGGAGGCGGCCGACACCCTCTCCGCCTCCGGCACCCCGGCGGTGTCGGTGGCCGGCGCGGACGGCTGGACGCTCACCGACTGGTTCGAGAACGTCTACCTCTCCCAGGCGGGTCCGCAGAAGTACGACCAGCTGGCCAAGCACGAGATCAAGTGGACGGACGACAGCGTCAAGCAGGCGCTGACCACGCTCGGCGAGCTGTTCGGGCGCAAGGACTTCCTGGCGGGCGGGGCGAGCGGGGCGCTGGCCACCGAGTTCCCGAAGTCGGTGACGCAGACGTTCACCGGCGGCGACCGCCCGGCGGCCGCGATGGTCTTCGAGGGCGACTTCGTGGCGGTGAACATCGCGCAGACGGAGGCGAAGGTGGGCGAGGACGCCCTCGTCTTCGACTTCCCGGCGGTCGGCGCCAAGCCGCCCGTCATCTCGGGCGGTGACGTGGCGGTCGCGCTGAAGCCGTCGAAGGGCGCGCAGGCGCTGCTGACCTTCCTGGCGTCCCCGGACGCGGCGGAGATCCAGGCCCGCGAGGGCGGGTTCATCTCCCCGAACAAGGCGGTGAATCCGGCCGCCTATCCGAACCCCATCCAGCGGGACATCGCCAAGGCCCTGATCGCGGCGGGCGACGACTTCCGCTTCGACATGTCGGACCAGGCCCCGGCGGCGTTCGGCGGGACCCCCGGCGCCGGCGAGTGGAAGGCGCTCCAGGACTTCCTGGCGAACCCGTCGGACGTGGCGGGCACCCAGGCCAGACTGGAGGCGGACGCGGCCAAGGCCTACGGGAACTGATCCCGTGGCAGCCAAGGCCACCACACCCACCAAGGCCGCGCCCACCAGGGCCACCAGGGCGACCGGAACGGCACGGGCCGCGGAGACCCGGCGCCGCCGGCTCGTCGCGGCGGCGTTCCTCCTGCCCGCCCTGGTGCTGCTCGGCGCACTCGTCGTCCACCCGATCGGCTACTCCCTCTACCGCAGCTTCTTCGACCGCACCGGCGACACCTTCGTGGGCGGCGCCAACTACACGCAGATCCTGCACGACGACACGATCCGCACGGCCCTGAGGAACACGGCGCTGTGGGTGGTGCTGGCCCCGACCACGGCCACCGCCCTCGGCCTGATCTTCGCGGTGCTCACCGAACGCGTGCGCTGGGGCACGGCGTTCAAGCTGCTCGTCTTCATGCCGATGGCCATCTCGATGCTGGCGGCCGGCATCATCTTCCGGCTGGTGTACGACCACGATCCCGACCGGGGCATCGCCAACGCGGTCTGGGTCGGGGTGCACGACACCTTCGCGGAGTCCTCGGCCTTCCCGAAGGCCCGCCCCGGCCGCGACTCCCCGCTGGTCCCGGCCGCGGGGTCCGACGCGGGCGGCTTCACCACCCGTGATCCCGTACGGGCGGGTGTGCCGGTGCTGCTCCCGCTGGTCGGCGTGGCCCCGGAGGACCTGCCCGCGGGGACCCGTACGGCCCGGGCCGCGCCCGCCGAGCCCGGCAAGGTCACCGGGACGGCCTGGCAGGACTTCACCCGGGGCGGGGGCGGCCGTACGAACGCGGTCGACCCGAGCGAGTCGGGGCTGGCCGGGATCCGGGTCGAGGCGGTCAAGGACGGCCGGGTGGTCGACTCGGCGACGGCCCGGGCGGACGGCACCTTCACCCTGTCCGCGAAGGCCGACGGGGCGCTGCTGCGGCTGCCCGCGTCGAACTTCCGCGAGGCGTACTCGGGGGTGGAGTGGCTCGGCCCGACCCTGGTGACGCCGGCGATCATCGGGGCGTACGTCTGGATGTGGGCCGGTTTCGCGATGGTGCTGATCGGGGCCGGGCTGGCCGCCGTACCGCGGGAGCTGCTGGAGGCGGCGCGGGTGGACGGGGCGAACGAGTGGCAGGTGTTCCGCCGGGTCACCGTGCCGATGCTGGCGCCCGTGCTGGCGGTGGTCCTCGTCACCCTCGTCATCAACGTGATGAAGATCTTCGACCTGGTCTTCGTGATCGCGCCGGGCTCGGTGCAGGACGACGCGAACGTCCTGGCCCTCCAGCTGTACCGCACCTCCTTCGGCACCGACGCCGATCCGGGGCTCGGCAGCGCCATCGCGGTGCTGCTGCTGGCGCTGGTGGTCCCGGTCATGCTCTACAACATCCGCAGGCTGCGGAAGGAGGGGGCCCGATGAGCGCCGCCGCGCAGGCCCGCCCGGGGGCACGTGCCGGTGCCCGTACCGCCGCACGTGCCGGTGCCCGGGCGGGCCGGCTCGCCGCCGGGGCGGCGGCCGGGGCCGTCCGCGTGTTCCTGGTCCTGGCCGCGCTGTTCTGGCTGGTGCCGACCCTCGGGCTGCTGATCTCCTCCTTCCTCTCCCCCACCGACCTGAACAAGGGCGGCTGGTGGCAGGCGCTGACCGCCCCGGCCCGGCTGACGTCCGACAACTACGAGCGGCTGCTGGCCAACGACACGATCACGAGCGCCCTGCTCAGCACGGTGGCCATCACGGTCCCGGCGACCCTGCTGGTGGTGGCCCTGGGCTCGTTCGCCGGATACGCCTTCGCCTGGCTGGAGTTCCCGGGACGGGACTGGCTGTTCCTGATCGTGGTCGGACTGCTCGTCGTCCCCGTACAGGTGGCGCTGATCCCGGTCTCGGAACTCTTCGGCGCCATCGGGCTGTTCGAGACCACGGCCGGAGTGGTCCTGTTCCACACCGCGTTCGGGCTGCCGTTCGCCATCTTCCTGCTGCGCAACTTCTTCGCGCAGATCCCGCGCGAGCTGCTGGAGGCGGCCCGCCTCGACGGTGCGGGCGAACTGCGGCTGTTCGCCCGGGTGGTGCTGCCGCTGGGCGCTCCGGCGATCGCCTCGCTCGGCATCTTCCAGTTCCTGTGGGTGTGGAACGACATGCTGGTCGCGCTGGTGTTCGCGGACTCGGCGAACCCGCCGATCACCGTCGCCCTCCAGCAGCAGGTACGGCAGTTCGGCAACAACATCGACGTACTGGCCCCGGGCGCGTTCCTGTCGATGGTCGTCCCGCTGGTCGTCTTCTTCGCCTTCCAGCGGCAGTTCGTCTCGGGGGTGATGGCGGGAGCGATCAAGTAGGGCGCACGGACACGCCTGTTGACGTGCGGCGTTGACGCTGGGTAACCCGAATGCCACACGCTGCGTAACCCGAACGCCACGCCGGGGGTTCCTTGGCCATATGCCCGCGCCGACCCCTGGATGTGCCGTGCCCCGGTTCAGCGTCATCGTGCCCGCGTACAAGGTTCAGGCGTACCTCCAGGAGAGTCTGGACTCGGTCCTGTCCCAGTCCTTCCCGGACCTGGAACTGATCGCGGTGGATGACGCCTCGCCGGACGCCTGCGGTTCGATCATCGACGAGTACGCGACCCGGGACCCCCGGGTGACCGCCGTGCACCTGGCGCACAACCTCGGCCTGGGCCCGGCCCGCAACGCGGGTCTGGCCCGGGCGAGCGGCGACTACCTGATCTTCCTCGACGGAGACGACACCCTCGCCCCCGGCGCCCTCCAGGCCATCACCGACCGGCTCAAGGACACCGGCTCCCCGGACGTCCTCGTCTACGACTACGCGCGCATCTTCTGGACCGGGGAGCTCGTGCGCAACCGGCTCGCGCACCGGCTGTCCGAGGAGGGTCCGGCCAGCTTCCGGCTCGCCGACCGCCCGGCCCTGCTCGGCATGCTCATGGTCGTGTGGAACAAGGCGTACCGCCGCGAGTACGCGGAGCGCGAGGGCCTGGAGTTCCCGCCCGGCTTCTACGAGGACACCCCCTGGACCTACCCGGCGCTGCTGGCCGCCGAGTCCGTCGCCGTCCTGGACCGGGTGTGCGTGCACTACCGCCAGCGGCGCACCGGCTCGATCCTGACCACCACCAGCCCCCGCCACCTGGACATCTTCGACCAGTACGACCGGGTCTTCGGCTACCTGGGCACCCGCCCCGAGCTGGAGCGCTGGCGCCCCACCGTGCACCGTCGGATGGCCGAGCACTTCTGCGCCCTGTACGCCGACCCGCGCCGCCTCCCGCGCGCCTGCCGGGCCGAGTTCTTCCAGCGGGCTTCCGCGCTGCTGCGCCGCTACCGGCCCGTCGGTTCGCCCCCGCTGTCGCTGTCGCGCACCGACCGGATCCGGCACCTGCTGATGCGGCTCGGCGTGCGCCGTACCTACCGCACGCTGTCGGTGCTCCGCTCGGCCGTGCTGGCGGCGGGGCGCGCCGGGACGTCGCTGGGGCGGGGCCTGCGCGAGAGCGCGCTGCGGCTGCACTACCGCGGCCAGCGGCTCCTGCCGCTGCGCCCGGAGCTGGCGGTGTTCTCCGCGTACTGGCACGGCGGTTACGCCTGCAACCCGGCGGCCATCGAGGCCAAGCTGCGCGAGCTCGCGCCCCGGATGCGGACGGCGTGGATCTGCGATCCGCGGCACGCGGCGACGCTCCCGGCGCAGACGGCCGTGCTCCGCCCGGGCTCGGCGGCGTACTGGACGGCGCTGGCCAGGGCCACGTACCTCACCACGAACGTCAACTTCGAGCGCGCCCTGGTCAAGCGGCCGGGGCAGGTCCTGCTCCAGACCCAGCACGGCACCCCGCTCAAGCGGGTCGGCCTGGACCTCCAGGACCGGCCGGCGGCCACCCCGACGACGGATTTCGCGGGCTTGCTGCGCGGGGCGGACCAGTGGGACTACCTGCTGTCCGCGAACCGCCACTCCACCCTGGTGTGGGAGAAGGCGATCCCGTCCTCGTACACCACGCTGGAGTACGGCTACCCGCGCAACGACGCCTTCCACCGGGCCACCCTGGACGACGTGGTGGCGCTGCGCGAACGCCTCGGCATCCCGCTCGGCTCGACGGCGGTCCTGTACGCGCCGACCCACCGCGACTACCGGCGCAGCCGGCCCGAACACCTGGACTTCGAGCGGGTGCTGCGGGATCTGGGCCCGCGCTTCACGATCCTGACGCGTACGCACCTGACGTACGCGGACGCGCCGGGACGGCCGGTGCGCCACCCGCGCCTGGTCGACGTCTCCGCGTACCCGTCGGTGGAGGAACTCTGCCTGGCGTCGGACGCGTTGGTGACGGACTACTCGTCGCTGATGTTCGACTACGCGGCGCTGGACCGGCCGATCGTGATCCACGCGGACGACTGGGAGGCGTACGAGGCCGCCCGCGGCACCTACTTCGACCTGCGGGCCTGCCCGCCGGGGGCGATCGCCCGCACCCAGGACGAGCTGGTCGACATCTTCACGACGGGCCACTGGCAGGGCTCGCGCTCGGCGCAGCTGCGCGCGGCGTTCCGCTCCCGGTTCTGCTCGTACGACGACGGCCACGCGGCGGAGCGCGTGGTCCGCCACGTCTTTCTGAACCAGTCGGCGGCGGTCCCCCCGGTCATCCCCCTGGAGGACCGGGCCCCCGCCCCGACGGCCCCGGCCCCCGCCCGGGAACCCACCCTGACCGCGAGCCTCTGGCCGTAGGCCGCTTCGGTGGCGCCGTCAGCCGGAGGTGGCGGTCAGGCCGGCCACGACCGACCTGGCCAGGTCATCGAGGTACCCCGCCGGGACGGCGTCCCGCACGACCACCTGCCGCCAGTACAGCGGCCCGATCGCCAGGTCCAGCGCCCGTCCCGGATCCGTGCCCTCGGCCAGCTCGCCGCGCGAGACGGCCTCCGAGACGATCCCCTCCGCCATCCGCCGCTCCCCTTCGAGCAGCGCGCCGCGCACGGCATCCGCGATCTCCGGGTTCCGCGCGGCCTCCACCAGCAGGTCCGGGATCACCGCCGAGGCCACCGGATGCCGCAGCACGTGTGACATCACCTCCAGCAGGGCCCGTACGTCCCCGTACAGGGAGCCCGTCGCCGGTACCGGCAGGCCATCCACGGCGAAGGCCCCCACCAGGTCCAGCACCAGGTGCAGCTTCGACTTCCAGCGCCGGTACACGGCCGTCTTGCCGACGCCCGCCCGGCGCGCGATCCCCTCGATCGACATCCGCGAGAACCCGACCGCGGCCAGTTCCTCCAGTACCGCGGCCCGGATCGCCTCCGTCACGTCCTCGCGCAGGACGGCGGCCCCGGCGGGGGCCCGCCGGGCGGAGGCGGCGGACGCCGGGGCGGGGTCGGCGGGGGCGGTTTCGGTGGCGGGGTCCGTGGCGTTCATGCACCGAGCATAGCCGCGCACGCCGCCACCCTCCCGTCACGACGATACGGTTGCGTTCCGTCGCACCGACCCCTAATCTCGCCGTAGCGACGATACGGACCCGTCCCATCGCCAGCCGACGCCCGACCCCCGTCGAAAGCGACCCCCGTGACAGTGACCACCCACCCCGCCGAGCCGGTGACCACATCGGCCGTGCTCGCCGACCTGGCGGCGGCCCACGGCCTGACCGTCAGCGGCGCACGCCCCTCGCTCCCGAGCTACGTGCGCCGGCTCTGGGGCCGGCGCCACTTCGTGACCGCGTACGCCACCGCCCGGATGCACGCCACGTACAGCACGGCCAAGCTGGGCCAGGTCTGGCACCTGGTGACCCCGCTGCTCAACGCGGCCGTCTACTACTTCATCTTCGGCATCGTCCTGAACGCCAGCCACGACGTCCCGGACTACATCCCGTTCCTGATCACCGGCGTCTTCGTCTGGGACTTCATCGGCAGCTCCATCAACGCCTCCACCCGCGCCGTCCACAGCAACCTCGGCCTGGTCCGCGCCCTGCACTTCCCGCGCGCCAGCCTGCCCCTGTCCACGGTCGTCCAGCTGTTCCAGCAGCTGCTGGTCACCATGGGCGCGCTCGTCCTCCTGCTGCTCGCCTGCGGCCAGACCCCGACCCTCAAGTGGCTGACGGCCGCGCCCGCCCTGGCCCTGATGGCCGTCTTCTGCGCCGGTGTCGCCCTGGTCATGGCCCGCATCGGCAGCAAGAGCCCGGACGTCAGCCAGCTGATGCCGTTCATCCTGCGCACGTGGATGTACTCGTCCGGGGTCATGTGGTCCATCGACTCGATGCTCAAGAAGGACCACCTCGCGCACTGGGTCACCGTCGTGCTCAAGACCAACCCCGCGGCCGTCTACATCGACCTGATGCGCTACGCGCTGATCGACAGCTTCGACCCGCACGCGCTCCCGCACCACGTGTGGGCCATCGCCCTCGGCTGGGCCCTGCTCGCCGGCGTCGGCGGATTCATCTACTTCTGGAAGGCTGAGGAGGAGTACGGCCGTGGCTGACACCAAAACCACACCCGCAGGCGCCCCCACCCCCGCGCCCGCGACCACGCCGGCCGCGGCGCTCCCCGACCCCCGCGACCCCCACGACACGCGCGTCCCCACCGTCATCGCCGACGAGGTCCACGTCGTCTACAAGGTGCACGGCGCCGGCGGCCGCAAGGGCGGCGCCACCGCCGCCCTCAGCCGCATCTTCTCCCGCAAGCCCGCCCCCGGCATCCGCGAGGTGCACGCCGTCAAGGGCGTCACCTTCGTCGCGTACAAGGGCGAGGCCATCGGCCTGATCGGCTCCAACGGCTCCGGCAAGTCCACCCTGCTCGCCGCGATCGCCGGCCTCCAGCCCGTGGCCCGCGGCAAGATCTACTCCCACGGCCAGCCCTCGCTCCTCGGCGTGAACGCGGCCCTGATGAACGATCTGACCGGCGAGCGCAACGTGGTCCTCGGCGGCCTCGCGATGGGCATGTCCAAGCAGCAGATCCGCGAGCGCTACCAGGGCATCGTCGACTTCTCCGGCATCAACGAGAAGGGCGACTTCATCTCCCTGCCCATGCGGACGTACTCCTCCGGCATGGGGGCCCGGCTGCGCTTCTCCATCGCCGCCGCCAAGGACCACGACGTACTCATGATCGACGAGGCCCTCGCCACCGGCGACGCCGCCTTCCAGCGCCGCAGCCAGGCCCGGATCGAGGAGCTCCGCGAGCAGGCCGGCACCGTCTTCCTCGTCAGCCACAGCATCGGCACGGTCCGCGAGACCTGCGACCGCGCGATCTGGCTGGAGTCCGGCGTGCTGCGCATGGACGGCCCCGCCGCCGAGGTCTGCGACGCGTACGAGAGGTTCACTTCGGGCCGCTGACGGAGTCGCACGCGCAGGGGAGAACGGGCGGGCCCGGGACCACCAGGTCCCGGGCCCGCTTCCGTCACACCGGCGCACCACGGACGCCGAAGGGCGGCCCGGGCCGAAGCCCGGGCCGCCCTTCTTCCGTCACTGCGCCGTCACTGCCCCGCAGGGACTACGCGTGCGCCCTCAGCAGCGAACGCATCGTCCGCATCGCGACCGACAGGTTCGCCAGGTCGAAGTCGTCCGAGCCCCGGATCTCGTCCAGGGTCGTCCGGGCCCGGCTGATGATCGCCGCGTTCTTGTCCTCCCACGACTTGAAGCGGTCCTCGGGAGACGAGTCGCCGTTGCCCACCGCCAGCACGTCGGCGGTCAGCGCCGCGTGCGCCGCGAACAGGTCCTCGCGGATGGAGGCGCGGGCCATCGACTGCCAGCGGTCGGCCCGCGGCAGCTCGATGATCCGGTCCATCAGCTGGGTGATGTCCAGGCGGTCGGCGAGGTCGTAGTACACCTCGGCGACGTCCAGCGGGTTGACGCCGGTGCGGTCCGAGATCGCGACGATGTCGAGCGTCGGGAAGGCCGAGGAGAATCCCGCGACCTTGGCCGCCAGCTCCTCCGGAACGCCCTCGCCGATCAGCTCGTCCATGATCGACTGGTACCACTCCAGGTCCGCGCCGCGCACCAGCTTGGGCAGCTCGGCCCAGACCTCGGCGACCCGGTCGGAGAACAGCTCGATGGTCTCGGTGATCTGGAGCGGCTGCGGCCGGTTGTTCAGCAGCCAGCGGGTACCGCGCTCGACCAGGCGCCGCGAGTGCAGCCGCACCCGGGTCTGGACGTCGGCCGCGACCTTGTTGTCCAGCGACTCGACCGCGTCCCACACCTGGGCCAGGCCGAAGATCTCGCGGGCCGCGAGCTGCGCCCGGACGATCTCCTCCGTGGAGGCTCCGCTCTCCTCGCGCAGGCGGTGCAGGAAGGTCGAACCACCGGTGTTGACGGTGTCGTTGACCAGCAGCGTCGTGATGATCTCGCGGCGCAGCGCGTGCGCGTCGATCTGCTCCGGGAACTTCGCGCGCAGGGCGCCCGGGAAGTACGCGTGCAGCAGGCGGCGCAGGTACGGGTCGTCCGGCAGCTCGGTGGCGATGAGCTCGTCCGCCACCGTGATCTTGGTGTAGGCGAACAGGACGGCCAGCTCCGGCTGGGTCAGGCCCTTGCCGGCGCCCAGCAGCTCGCGGATCTGCCGGTCGGTGGGCAGGAACTCGATGCCCCGGTCCAGCCGTCCGGCCGCCTCCAGGCGGCGCATGAAGCGCTGCTGCGCGTGGAGCAGGCTGGGGGCCTGGGCGATGCCGTTGGCGAGGGCCACGTTCTGCGCGTAGTTGTTGCGCAGCACCAGGTGGCCGACCTCGTCGGTCATCTCCGCCAGCAGCTTGTTGCGCTGCTTGACGGTCATGTCCCCGTCCGCGACGACCGCGTTCAGCAGGATCTTGATGTTCACCTCGTGGTCGGAGGTGTCCACGCCCGCGCTGTTGTCGATGGCGTCGGTGTTGACCTTGCCGCCTTCGCCGCCGGCGCCGATCCGGGCGAACTCGATCCGGCCGAGCTGGGTCAGGCCCAGGTTGCCGCCCTCGCCGATGACCTTGGCCCGGACGTCCGCGCCGTTGACGCGGATGGCGTCGTTGGCCTTGTCGCCGACGTCGGTGTGCGTCTCGGTCGACGCCTTGACGTACGTGCCGATGCCGCCGTTCCACACCAGGTCCACGGGGGCCTGGAGGATGGTCTGCATCAGCTCGGCGGGGGTCATCTTGGTGACGCCCGCCTCGATGCCGAGGGCCGCGCGCATCTGCGCGTTGACCGGGATGGCCTTGGCACTGCGCGGGTGCACCCCGCCGCCCGCGGAGAGCAGTTCCGCGTCGTAGTCGGCCCACGAGGAGCGCGGCAGCTCGAACAGGCGCCGGCGCTCGGCGTACGAGGTCGCCGCGTCCGGGGTCGGGTCGATGAAGATGTGCCGGTGGTCGAAGGCGGCGACCAGGCGGATGTGCTCGGAGAGCAGCATGCCGTTGCCGAACACGTCGCCGGACATGTCGCCGACGCCGACGACGGTGAAGTCCTCGGTCTGGGTGTCGTGGCCCAGCTCGCGGAAGTGCCGCTTGACGGACTCCCAGGCGCCGCGGGCGGTGATGCCCATGCCCTTGTGGTCGTAGCCGGCCGAGCCGCCCGAGGCGAACGCGTCGCCCAGCCAGAACCCGTACGCCTCGGCGACGCCGTTGGCGATGTCGGAGAAGGTCGCGGTGCCCTTGTCGGCGGCGACGACGAGGTAGGTGTCGTCCTCGTCGTGGCGGACCACGCCGTTCGGCGGCACGACCTCGCCGCCGACCATGTTGTCGGTGATGTCGAGCAGCGCCGAGATGAAGATCTTGTACGAGGCGATGCCCTCGGCGAGCCAGGCGTCGCGGTCCACGGACGGGTCCGGCAGGTTCTTGGCGACGAAGCCGCCCTTGGCGCCGACCGGCACGATGACGGTGTTCTTGACCATCTGCGCCTTGACCAGGCCGAGGATCTCCGTACGGAAGTCCTCACGGCGGTCGGACCAGCGCAGACCGCCTCGGGCGACCTTGCCGAAGCGCAGGTGGACGCCCTCGACGCGCGGGGAGTACACCCAGATCTCGTACGCCGGGCGGGGCGCCGGGAGCTCCGGGATGGCCTGCGGGTCGAACTTCATCGACACGTAGGAGTGCTGCTCGCCCGCGTCGTTGAGCTGGAAGAAGTTCGTGCGCAGGGTCGCGTTGATGAGGGTGAGGAAGGACCGCAGGATCCGGTCCTCGTCGAGCGAGGCGACCTGGTCCAGGGCCCCGGCCAGCTCCTCCAGCATGGCGTCGATGAGCTCGGTGCCGGCGGACTGGCGGCCGGGCGACATCCGGGCCTCGAAGAGCGAGACCAGCAGCCGGGTGGTGTGGACGTTGTTGCGGAGGGTGTCCTCCATGTAGTCCTGGCTGAAGTTCACGCCGGCCTGGCGCAGGTACTTGGCGTACGCGCGCAGCACCACGGCCTGGCGCCAGGTGAGCCCGGCGGACAGCACCAGGGTGTTGAAGTTGTCGTTCTCGGCGTCGCCCTGCCAGACCGCGGCGAAGGCGTCCTGGAAGCGCTCGCGGGCGTCGTCGCCGAGGTAGGCGTCGCCGTTCCCGGCGGGAAGCGGCATCCGCAGACCGAAGTCGTAGATCCACGCGTTGGTGCGGTCGCTGCAGCGCAGCTCGTACGGGCGCTCGTCAGTGACCTCGACGCCCAGGCGCTGGAGCACGGGCAGGACGGCGGACAGCGAGACCTGCTCACCGGTGCGGTAGATCTTGAACCGGCGCTCGCCGGGGCCCGCGCCGACCGGCTCGTACAGCGAGAGGGCGAACTCCCGGTCGCTGGCGGAGAGCCGCTCCAGGTGGCAGAGGTCGGCCACGGCCGCGCGCGGCTTGTGGTCGGCCTTGTAGCCCTCGGGGAAGGAGGTGCCGTACTTGCGCAGCAGCTCGGCGGCGCGCTCCTCGCCCACCTCGGCGACCAGGGCGTCGGCGAAGCCGTCGGCCCAGGAGCGGGCGGCCTCGACGAGGCGGGCCTCGATGCGCTCGACGTCGCCGTCCGTCAGGACGGGCAGCTCCTTGCCCTGCGGGACGCGGATGACGAAGTGGATGCGGGCCAGGATCGACTCGGTGTTCCAGGCGGTGAAGTCGACGCTGCTGCCGTCGAGCTCCTCCTGGAGGATCGCGATCAGGCGCAGCCGCACGCCGGTGGTGTAGCGGTCGCGCGGCAGGTAGACGAGCGCCGAGTAGTAGCGCCCGTACTCGTCCTGGCGCAGGTACAGCCGCAGCCGGCGGCGTTCCTGGAGGTACAGGACGGAGGTGGCGATCTCGCGGAGCTTGTCGACCGGGGTCTGGAACAGCTCGTCGCGCGGGTAGGTCTCCAGGATCTGGAGCAGGTCGCGGCCGTCGTGGCTGTTCGGCGAGAAGCCGGCGCCTTCGAGGACCTCGGCGACCTTGCGGCGGATCACCGGGACGCGGCGGACCGACTCGGTGTACGCGGCGGAGGAGAACAGGCCGAGGAAGCGGCGCTCGCCGACGACGTTGCCCTCGGCGTCGAACTTCTTGACGCCGACGTAGTCGAGGTACGAGGGGCGGTGCACGGTGGCGCGGCTGTTGGCCTTGGTCAGCACCAGCAGGCGGTGCTCGCGGGCCTTGGCGCGGGCGTCGGCCGGCAGCCGGTTGAAGGACGGCGAGACGGGGTGGTCGTCCTCCTGGCCGCTGTGGTGCGGGTCGGAGCGCAGGATGCCGAGGCCGGTGCCGGGCACGGCGGCCAGGGCGTCACCGTCGACGAGGTTGTACTCGCGGTAGCCGAGGAAGGTGAAGTGGTCGTCGGCGAGCCAGCGCAGCAGCTCGCGGGCCTCTTCGAGCTCGTACTCGCGCAGGTCGGTGGCGGTCGGCTCGTTCGGGATGTCGTCGGCGATGCGCAGCGCGGCGTCGCGCATCTTCTCCCAGTCCTCGACGGACTCGCGGACGTCCGACAGGACGCGGCGCAGGTCGTCGGTGATCTGCTTGAGGTCGGCGCGGTCGGTCTCGCGGTCGGTCTCGACGTGGATCCAGGACTCGACGAGGGAGTCGTGGGGGCGCGCGGTCTTGGGGCCGTGCGCGTCGCAGTCGGGACCGAGGATCTCGATCAGCTTGCCGGTGACGTCACGGCGGACGACGACCTGCGGGTGGATCACGACGTGGATGCCGCGGCTCTGCCGGGACAGCTCGTTCGTCACGGAGTCCACGAGGAACGGCATGTCGTCGGTGACGACCTCGACGACGGAGTGGCTGGAGGTCCAGCCGTTCTCCTCGACCGTCGGGGTGTGCACGCGCACGTTCGCGGTGCCCTGCGGCCGGGTCTCGGCGAGCCGGTAGTGCGAGAGCGCCGCCCCGAACACGTCGACCGGGTCCCGGTCCAGGAGGTCCTCTGGGGCGGTGTGCAGGTAGTAGCGCTGGAGGTAGGCGAGAGTGGTGTCCCGGTCGGGACGCTCCCCCTGCTCGGACCCAGTCGGAAGTAGCCCCCCGGCCGGGCTGTGCTCAGCTACCCGGGCCGCCCGCGCGAGCAGCTCGGCCTTTGCTTCGTCCAGCTTGGTCTGCATGTCCTCTGGCTCCTGTCGCGCGCCATTGCGTGACGTAGGTGAAGGAAGGAATGGCGTGGCGCCGCGACGCGGGGTGACCGCTGGGGATCGGCGCTGTGCCGTGGTGAGAGCCGACCGGGAGGGAACTGGCCATGATCGGCTGAGGCTCCCGGCAGCAGGGATCAGCGAAGGCCCGGGCACGGTCGTGCGCCGGGCGCAGGCCGGAGGCTGCGGCGCCTCCGATGACTATCGCGCTGATCACGGGTACCAGGCTATCTCGCCGGACCCCCTGTCCGTCACGCGCTGGATCTGTACAAAAGCAGGTCTCGAACTTTGACGATGTGCGCAGTGACGGGGGCATATTCTGGGCGTACTTATTCGGCCAGACGGCGAGCAGCGGATACGGCTTCTGCCAGCGTGTCGACGACCTCGACCCCTGCCGATTCCAGACTGCGCCGGCTGTGCGAACCGCCCGTGTAGAGGATGGCCTTCGCACCGATGTGCCGGGCCGCCAGGGCATCGTCCACGGCGTCTCCCACGAGGACCGTACGGGTGGCGGTCACGCCCGTCTGCTCCAGAGCGGCCATGTGGCGTACGAGATGTCCTGCCTTGCTGGTGTGCGAGGGCCCGATCCGGCCGTCGACGCGCAGGAAGTGGCGGTCGATGCCGTGTGCCTTCACGAGGGGTACGAGCTTCTCGTGGGGCGCGAGGGAGAGCAAGGACTGCGTGCGCCCGTCCGCCTGCCAGTCGCGCAGGAGCTCGCGCGCCCCCTCGGTCAGTCCGGCGGCGTCGGCCGCGGCCCAGTAGTGACGGTGGAAGGTCTCGTCCATGTGCTCCCACTCGGCTTCGGTGGGCAGCCGGCCCATCAGCCGCTCGTAGAACTTCGGCACCGGTACGACGTACAGCTCGCGGTAGCGCTCCAGCGTGATCGGCGCGAAGCCGAACTCCGCGAAGGAGGCGTTGGTGGCGGCGATGACGGCGTCGATGTCGTGCAGGAGCGTGCCGTTCCAGTCCCAGACCAGGTGGAACGGGGCGACGGGGGCGGCCGCGGTGCTCATTTCGGCAGCGCTCACTTCAGCAGCCCCGGGATCTCCTGGACGCCGAACCACAGCAGCTCGTGGTCCTCGGCGCCGTCCACCGTGAACTGCGCGTCGTCGTCCCCGGCGTCGGCGGCCTCCAGGGCCGCGGCGGCGGCCGTCACGTCGCCCAGGGCGTCATCGGCGTCCACGTGCACGGCGGCGGCCACCGAGAGCCGTACGGCCGCGGCCAGCGTCACCTGGCCCAGAGTGGCCTCGTCGACCCCGGGGGTCGCGGCGGCGGCCTTGTCGTCCACGTCGACGGCGACGACGACGCGCTTGCGCGGGGCGCCCCCCTCCGCGGCGAGCATCCGCAGGGAAGCGGCGGCCGCCCGCCCGAGGGCCGCGTACTCCAGCTCCTCCAGGTCGTCCGACACGTACCACTCCCGCAGCCCGGGCGTGACGGCGTACGCCCGCAGCGGGGCGGGGCCCAGCTCACCCGCCTCGTGCGCCTCGGCGAGCCCGGGGAGGGTCAGGGGGACGTACACGCGCATGGCCGGCTGCTTTCGGTAGTCGGAAACGCCCTCAGGATACGACCGGCCCCGCCGGTCGCGGCGCCCTCCCCGCGGTACCGGCCCCTTCCCGGCTCCGGAGGGCGACCGGACTCCGGCGGGTGACGGCCGGGGTCCCCCTTCGGGGTGCCGGGCTGCGGCCGGACTCCGTCCACCGCACGCCCGGCCCGGCGCCGGGACCGGCCCCGGGCGGCACGGCACCCACCCGGATAGGTGAACCGGACCGGCCCGCCCGGGCCCCGCGGGCGCCGTTGCGGAGGGTGGTCACGGACCGTAGAAGTCCCCTACCAAGTTACCGCCCGGTACCGCTCCGGGCCCGGACTTCTCGGGGACGACCGCCATGACCAGGAACACCACCCGGCCCCCCGGCCGCCACGACCAGCGCCGCCCCCACCCCGCGGCCCGCACCCCGCGCGGCCCGCACGACTGGTTCGCGGAACGGCTGCTGGCGGTGGTCAGCGGCCAGCGCCCCGTCCACTCGCTGCTGGGCCACACGGTCGGCCCGGCGTACGACCAGCTGGTCACCCTGGCCCCCGCGGCCCCTTCCCCTCGCCCTTCGGGCTGGGGAGACCCCACGCGCGACCGGCTCCGCCCGGTCCTGCGCCAGTGCGGCCGCTTCCACCCCGGCCCGGGCGTGATCGAGGCCTTCGCCCGCATCGCGACGGGCGACCGCGTCTCGGCGATGGCCTTCCGCCTGGAACAGGGACCGGACCTCCGCTGGCGCTGCGCGGCCATCGAAATGGACCCCCTGACGTGACCGGCCCCCCACCGGCCGGTCCCCCACAGGCCGGCCCACCAGCCTCCGGCCCCGGGCCGTGCGGCCCCGTACAACGGCGCCGGGGCCGGACACCGTGTGGTGTCCGGCCCCGGCGGGGGTGCCCGTACGGGCGGGGGTCACTTCTTGCGGCGGCGGCCGCCCGCGGCCTTCTGAGCCTTGCGGCGCTCGGCACGCGTCATGCCGTCGCCCGCCTCATCGGCGTCGAAGTCGCCCTCGACGACCCCGCCCTCCCCGTCCACCGTCGGGGCCGAGAAGTGCAGCCGGTCCGGCCGCTGCGGGGCGTCCAGGCCCTTGGCCCGGATCTCCGGACGCGCCCCGGCCGGCTCCTTGGTCAGCGAAGGCGCCGCGTCCTGCACCGGAACCTCCTCGACCTGCTGCTCGACCTGGACCTCCAGGTTGAACAGGTAGCCGACGGACTCCTCCTTGATGCCCTCCATCATGGCGTTGAACATGTCGAAGCCCTCGCGCTGGTACTCGACCAGCGGGTCCTTCTGGGCCATCGCCCGCAGGCCGATGCCCTCCTGGAGGTAGTCCATCTCGTACAGGTGCTCGCGCCACTTGCGGTCCAGGACCGACAGGACCACGCGCCGCTCCAGCTCGCGCATGATGTCGGAGCCCAGCGCCTTCTCGCGCTCCTCGTACTGCTCGTGGATGTCGTCCTTGACGGACTCCGCGATGAACTCGGCGGTGATGCCCGCGCGGTCGCCCGCCGCGTCCTCCAGCTCGGCGACCGTGACCTTGATCGGGTAGAGCTGCTTGAAGGCGCCCCACAGCCGGTCCAGGTCCCACTCCTCCGCGAAGCCCTCGACCGTCTCGGCCGCGATGTACGCGTCGATCGTGTCGTCCATGAAGAAGCGCACCTGCTCGTGCAGGTCCTCGCCCTCCAGGACGCGGCGGCGCTCGCCGTAGATGACCTCGCGCTGGCTGTTGAGGACCTCGTCGTACTTCAGGACGTTCTTGCGCGTCTCGAAGTTCTGGGTCTCGACCTGCGACTGGGCCGACGCGATCGCGCGCGTCACCATCTTGTTCTCGATCGGCACGTCGTCCGGCACGTTCGCCATCGACATGACGCGCTCCACCATCTGCGCCTTGAACAGGCGCATCAGGTCGTCGCCCAGCGACAGGTAGAACCGGGACTCGCCCGGGTCGCCCTGACGGCCGGAGCGGCCGCGCAGCTGGTTGTCGATGCGGCGCGACTCGTGCCGCTCGGTGCCCAGCACGTACAGCCCGCCGAGCGACTTGACCTCTTCGAACTCGGCCTTCACGGCCGCCTCGGCGCGCTCCAGCGCGGAGGGCAGCGCGTGCGCCCACTGCTCGATGTGCTCTTCCGGGTCCAGGCCCTGCTGGCGCAGCTCGGCCTCGGCCAGGTCGTCCGGGTTGCCGCCGAGCTTGATGTCGGTACCGCGGCCGGCCATGTTCGTGGCGACCGTGACGGCGCCGCGGCGGCCGGCCTGGGCGACGATCGAGGCCTCGCGCTCGTGCTGCTTCGCGTTGAGCACCTCGTGCGGGATGCCCCGCTTGGAGAGCTGCTGCGAGAGGTACTCGGACTTCTCGACCGAGGTGGTGCCGACGAGGATCGGCTGGCCCTTCTCGTGCTTCTCCGCGATGTCGTCGACGACGGCGGCGAACTTCGCGACCTCGGTCCGGTAGATCAGGTCCGGCTGGTCCTTGCGGACCATGTCGCGGTTGGTCGGGATCGGGACGACACCGAGCTTGTAGATCTGGTGGAACTCGGCGGCCTCGGTCATGGCCGTACCGGTCATGCCCGACAGCTTGGAGTAGAGGCGGAAGAAGTTCTGGAGGGTGATCGTGGCGAGGGTCTGGTTCTCGTCCTTGATGTCCACCCCTTCCTTCGCCTCGATCGCCTGGTGCATGCCCTCGTTGTAGCGGCGGCCGGCGAGGATACGGCCGGTGTGCTCGTCAACGATCATGACTTCGCCGTCGATGACGACGTAGTCCTTGTCCTTCTTGAACAGTTCCTTCGCCTTGATGGCGTTGTTCAGGTAGCCGACGAGCGGGGTGTTCACCGACTCGTAGAGGTTCTCGATGCCGAGCCAGTCCTCGACCTTGGCGACGCCGGCCTCGTGGATGGCGACGGTGCGCTTCTTCTCGTCGACCTCGTAGTCGCCGGTCTCCTCGATGCCCTTCAGGGGCTCGCCGGGCTCGCCCTTCTTCAGGCGGGTGACCAGCTTCGCGAAGTCGGCGTACCACTTCGTGGCCTGGTCGGCCGGGCCGGAGATGATCAGCGGGGTACGGGCCTCGTCGACCAGGATCGAGTCGACCTCGTCGACCACGGCGAAGTTGTGGCCGCGCTGGACGAGCTCGTCCTGCGACCACGCCATGTTGTCGCGCAGGTAGTCGAAACCGAACTCGTTGTTCGTGCCGTACGTGATGTCGCTGCCGTACTGCTCCCGGCGCTGGGCCGGGGACATGTTCGCCAGGATGCAGCCGACCTCGAGACCGAGGAACTTGTGCACCCGGCCCATCATCTCGGAGTCGCGCTCGGCCAGGTAGTCGTTCACCGTGATCAGGTGGACGCCCTTGCCGGACAGCGCGTTCAGGTACGCGGGGAGCGTGCCGACGAGGGTCTTGCCCTCACCGGTCTTCATCTCGGCGACGTAGCCGAGGTGCAGCGCGGCACCGCCCATGATCTGGACGTCGTAGTGCCGCTGGCCGAGGACGCGCTTGGCGGCCTCACGGACGGTCGCGAACGCCTCGGGCAGCAGGTCGTCCAGGCTCTCGCCGTCCTGGTAGCGCTGCTTGTACTCGTCCGTGAGCGCCCGCAACTCGGCGTCGGAGAGGTTGACGAAGTCCTCTTCGATGGAGTTGACCTGGTCCGCGATGCGGTGCAGTTTGCGCAGGATCTTGCCTTCGCCTGCACGCATGAGCTTGTTGAAGACGGACACCGAGGTTTGTCTCCTTGCCGGTCGGGCCTGGCACTGGTTCGTACACGGGCACGGAGGGTGGGCCCCACCGCAACGGCCATCGTAAGCGAGGACGCGGCCGCGCCGGGAGGCCCGCCGTATCCCGCAGGGCACGGGCGCCCTGAATGAGAACGTACGAGGTACCTGGAAGGTGCCGGGGTCCCCGACACGTCTTGCCCGAAAACTGCTCGCCCGACCCGCCCCGGCCGCGCAGAATCCGTACATGGAGCCCACGACACTGAACACGGCCCGGCTGCATCTGCGCCCCTTCGTCCCGGCGGACGAGGAGGAGGTGTACAGCGCGGTGCAGGACCCGGAGATCCAGCGCTGGACGATGGTCCCCTCCCCCTACTCGCGCGAGCACGCGCGCGGCTTCGTCCTGGAGACCGTGCCGGCCGGCTGGCGCGAGGACACGGCGTACAGCTTCGCCGTCCGCCTCGGGGCGGACGGTCCGCTGGTCGCGGCCGTCGGCGTGCACGTGCGCGGGCAGGGCTCGTACGAGATCGGCTACTGGGCGGCGAAGGAGCACCGGGGCCGCGGCTACATGGCCGAGGCCGTCGCCGCCGTCTCCCGCTGGGCCTTCACCGAGGTGGGCGCCGTACGGCTGGAATGGCGCGCGGAGGTCGGCAACGCGGGCTCCCGGGCCGTCGCGGAGAAGACCGGCTTCCGCTTCGAGGGCGTACTGCGGGCCGCGGTGCTCCGCGGCGGCACCGCGCGGGACTCCTGGGTGGGCGCCCTGCTCCCCGCGGACCTCGGACTGACTCCCTCGCTGCCGTACCTGCCCGCTGTCAGTGGCGGCGCCTAGGCTGCGGCCATGACCCTCGCCGCCTCCGTGTCCCTGTCCGCCGACGACGCGCGCCGGATCGCCCTGCGCGCGCAGGGCTTCCTGGGGGCGCCCGACCGCCGGGGCGGGGTGCGGGGCGTCCTGCGCCACCTGGGCGCGGTCCAGCTGGACACGATCTCCGTGCTGGCCCGCTCGCACGAGCTGATCCCGTACGCGCGCCTGGGCGCGGTGGGCCGGCCCGCGGTGGAGTCGGCGTACTGGTCGGACCGGCACGCTTTCGAGTACTGGTCGCACGCGGCCTGCATCCTGCCGATCGAGGAGTGGCCGCACTTCGCGTTCCGGCGCCGGGCCCGCCGGGCCCGCGGCCACCGGTGGCACGTCCTCCAGGACAAGGAGCGCTCGACGCAGGCGGTCCTGGACCGCCTCAAGGCGGACGGCCCGCTGACCTCGACCGAGCTGGGCGGCGCCAAGAACGGCGGCGAGTGGTTCGAGTGGTCCGAAACCAAGATCGCGGTGGAGTGGCTGCTGGACACCGGCGAGGTGGTCTGCGCCGAGCGCCGCGGCTGGAAGCGGGTCTACGACCTGCCGGAGCGGGCGGTCCCGGACGCACTGCTCCACGACGACCTCGACGACCGCGAGTGCCTGCGCCGCCTGGTGGCGCTGGCCGGGCAGAGCCTGGGCGTGGGCACCCGCGCCGACATCGCGGACTACCACCGCCTCAAGGGCGAGCAGGTCGACGCGGTGATCGCCGACTCGGGGCTGGTCCCCGTCGAGGTCGAGGGCTGGTCCAAGCCGGCCTGGGCCGACCCCGCCGCACTGGCGACGGCCCCCCGCGGCCGCCACCGCACCACCCTGCTCTCCCCGTTCGACTCGCTCGTCTGGGACCGGCCCCGCACGGAGCGGATCTTCGGCTTCACGCACCGGCTGGAGGCGTACGTCCCCAAGCCCAAGCGGATACACGGGTACTTCGCGATGCCGCTGCTGGCGGGCGGACGGCTCCAGGGCCGGGTCGACCCGGCCCGTGAGGGCACCACCCTGGTGGCCCGGCAGCTCTCCCTGACCACCCCCAAGGCGGCCCGCCCGATGGCCGAGGCGCTGCGCGAGGCGGCCGGCTGGGTCGGCTGCGACGCCGTCCGCGTCGAGCGCGCGGGCTCGCCCGAGCAGGCGGCCGCGGTCACGGCGGAACTGGCCGCCCTCTGAGACCGGCGACCGGAAGCCGGCCGCGGCCGAGGGCGGCCGCCCTCGCCCTCGCCCTCGCCCTCGGCGGACCTCAGCGGATTTCGAGGATCTTCTCCCGCATCGCGTAGACCACGGCCTCCATCCTGGAGTGCAGCTGGAGCTTCTCCAGGATGTTGCGGACGTGGTTCTTCACGGTGTTCTCGGAGATGAACAACTCCTTCGCGATGTCGCGGTTGTTCATGCCGGTCGCCACCAGCTTGAGCACTTCGAGCTCGCGGTCCGTCAGCCTCGGCGCCGGCACCAGCCGCCGCTCGTCCGTCCGCTGGATCATCGACTTGAACTCGGTCAGGAGCTTCGACGCCATCGACGGGCTGATCTGCGACTGCCCGTCGGCCACCGCGCGGATCGCCGTCGCCACCTCGTCGGTCGAGATCTCCTTCAGGAGGTACCCGGTGGCGCCCGCCTTGATCGCGTCGTAGAGGTCCGCCTCCTCGTCGCTGATCGTCAACATGATGATCTTCGCGGAGGGGGCCACCTCCTTGATCGAGGTGCACGCCTCGATCCCGCCGCGCCGGGGCATCCGCACGTCCATGAGCACGATGTCCGGCAGCAGGTCCGCCGCCTTGTCCACCGCCTCCGCGCCGTCCCCCGCCTCACCGACGACCTGGATGTCCTCCTCCTGCGCGAGGACGATCTCCAGTCCGCGCCGGAACAGGGCGTGGTCGTCGACGACGAGCACCCGGATCGGCTCGCCGCCGTCATCACCGCGCACCGGCCCGAAGGTGTCCGCCATCGTTCCTCCCCCTGCATGTACCGAGCTGCCGGGTCAACCGGACGGGAACTCCAGCCGGTTGACTGCCCGCCATGATTCCATGCCCGCGCCACCCGGCGGGGAGCCGGCGACGGCCACCTGGCGCATACGAGTCATACAGAGGCCCCCGGGGACGCCGCGGCGTCCCCGGGGGCACTTCACCGAAAATCAGGACGCGGCGTCAGCCGCCGAGCGCCCCGCCCGCACCCGAACCGGGCTCGCCCGAGCTGGAGGCCTCGTCGGCATTGAGGTGGATCACGCCGTAGTCATAGCCGTGGCGCCGGTAGACGACGCTCGGCATCTTGGTGTCGGAGTCGACGAACAGGTAGAAGTCGTGGCCGACCAGTTCCATTTCGTACAGCGCCTGGTCGAGCGGCATGGGTGCCGCGGAGTGCGTCTTCTCGCGGACGATGAGCGGGCCTTCGCCCTGTACTTCCAGCGATCCGATCCGGGTGGTCGGGATCGCGTCCCCCGGCTCCTCCGTGACCGGCTGGCCGCTGCCGTTGAGCTGGGCCACGCCGGGAACCGTATTGGCGACCTCGGCCGCCGAGAGCCGGCCGTTGCCACGGCGCGTGTAGCGCTTGTCGTGCTGCTTGCGCAGCTGCGCCTCCAGCTTCTCCTGTGCCAGGTCGAGCGCCGCGTACGGGTCGGTGGCGGCGGCTTCGGCGCGGACCACGGGGCCCCGCGAACGCAGGGTGATCTCCACGCGGTCGGAACGGTCGGCCTGGCGCGGGTTGTGCTCCTTGGACACCTCGACGTCCAAGCTGATCACCTTGGCGTCGAGCTTCTGGATCCGCTCGGGATTCAGCTTCTCGGCCACGTGCTTGCGGAACCGCTCGGGCACCTCGGTCTTGCGGCCCTTGACGACGATGTCCACGCAGAACTCCGTTCCCGGATAGCTCCGCCTCATGGGGCGAAGCGTCTCCCTTTCGCACCAGGCCCCGGTGAACACCGGAGCCACGGACTTGGCGACATTCACCTCCCGATCCGGTGCGTGTGGCCAGGACTCGCCAGTTCCTTACAACCGAACATATCCCTCCATGCCGGTTGTCGGCACCCGCTACCGGACCGTACCTCCGTTCAGGTGGCTGTTCTCTCTTACTACCTGCAACGATGCGCCTTCCCCGAGAGTTCCAAATCTATTCACAAGAGCGTTGCTCTGTACGGGTTGTCGACCGATTTCGTACGAAGGATCCTGCCGGAGCGGCGACGACGGCCGCCCCCGCCACCGGTCCGATCGACGCCGCCCGCAGGGCCCGGGCCGCCTCCGCGAGCGTCGCCCCGGTGGTGATCAAGTCGTCCACCAGCACGATCCGCGCGGCGGCCGGAAACCACGCCCCGCCCCCGCGGCACACCCCCAGCGCCCCCGTGAGGTTCTCCCGCCGCTCCCGGGCCCCCAGACCCCCCTGACCGGCCACCCCCCGGACCTGGGCCCGTACGTACCGCACCCGCCAGCAGGCCCCCCCCCGGGGCCCCCGC
>NZ_LGDB01000186.1:0-79248 GCF_001279655.1 Streptomyces sp. WM6372
CGGCGGCACCGGCACCGGGGCCGGTACCGGCGGCGGGCTCTTCTGCGGCTTCGCCTGCACCTTGGCGGAGGGGGATGCGGAGGCCGACGGGGTGGGCGAGGCCGAGGGGGTGGGCGAGGCCGAGGGGCTCGCCGGGGCCGACGGGGAAGGGGAGGCGGACGGCGAGGGGGAGGCCGAGGGTGGCGGGCTGCCCGCGTCGGGGCCCGCGGAGGCGCGGCCGGAGAGGTTGGCGAGACCGCCCGTCTGCTGCTCGTTCCCGGGGTCCGGACGCGTCGGGGCGTCGGCGTCGGCCCCGGCCTCGGCCTGCGTCTTCCCGGTCGAGCCGTCGGCGCTGACGCCGACATAGGGGAAGGAAGTGCCGACCGGCACCATGCCGGTGGTCACCGCCGCCGTGCCGAGGACCACGGCCACGGCCCCGCCCAGCAGGGCGGTGCGCACGAGGGTGCGGCGGTTGCCGTCGCGGCCCGGCGCGGCGTGAAGTCGGTGGCGTCCCATCGGCGACGTGCCTTCCTTGCAGCTCAAGATCATCCCTTACTCACCCAAATGGGTGAGTTCACTGGTGCGCGACTGTACGCGATGGGGCGCCGGGGCGATGTGGGGCGAAAGACGCGGCCCCGTTAGCGTTCACGCATGAACGAAGACGTGCGCATGACCGCGTGGGTGCGCGGCCGTGTACAGGGAGTGGGCTTCCGCTGGTTCACCAGGGCCAATGCACTGGAGATCGGCGGAGTCGTCGGATTCGCGCTCAACCTCGACGACGGGCGAGTACAGGTGGTGGCCGAAGGTCAACGTGAGAATTGCCACCGGCTGCTCGACTGGCTCCGCTCCGCCGACACGCCCGGGAGGGTCGACGGAGTGACAGAGATCTGGGGCACACCGCGCGGTGGCTACGACGGGTTCGCGATCCGCTGACCGATCGGCTGATCATGTACTGATCACATCTCCGGGGGGTCCGCACCCGGCCGGATCTGCGCGTTCCGCCGTCGACGCGTTGCCGGGGGCGGCGTTCCGTGGAAGGCTCGAAGCAGCGGATGATCTCCACGCCCCTTGGGAGAGCCGGGCTGCCCGCCGATACGGGGTGTGATCGTGTTGACCGTCAAACTTTTTGGTGAGACGCTGGAAGCCCCGCGCACCTGAGCTGTTTGGCAGTGCTGGCACTAGTAAGTGCAGTGACTGACAGTCGCTGCCGGACATCCGCGGGTGCGATTCCCTCACGACCCACACCGCTTCGGTCGGTCACTCAGTGTGGAGGACCATCCATCATGGCAAAGGCGCTTCTCGGTTACGTCGGCGGTTCCGATCCGCGACTCCTCGCCGAGATGCGACGGCTTCAGCAGCGCGTCCAGGACCTCGAGTCCGAGCTCGTACGGATTCAGTCCGAAAATGACGCGCTGAACGCGGCCGCCGCTCAGCACGGAGACTCGCTGCTGGACCGCATCGACATCGACGTACCCCAGGCGGAGCCTGCGCTCACCTGATCCGCGCTCTATTCGTCGCTTCGACTCCAGCCCCCAGCATGATCTGCAAGGGACGCTTCGGCGTCCCTTCTTTCTTGGCCGCCCCGGCCGCCGGCCGTGCCCTTGGTGCCCGAGCGCATTGGGCCAGGTGGGGGGCCGATTCCTTTGACGTCAGGTGTGCCCTGCACCTTCATGGGTGAAACCGAACGCAAAAGGTAGAGTCCGGCGGCGTGCACCTCAAGTCCCTGACCCTGCGTGGCTTCAAGTCCTTCGCCTCCGCAACCACCCTGCGCTTCGAGCCCGGCATCACGTGTGTCGTCGGACCCAACGGCTCGGGCAAGTCCAACGTGGTGGACGCGCTGTCCTGGGTCATGGGGGAGCAGGGGGCCAAATCCCTGCGCGGCGGCAAGATGGAGGACGTCATCTTCGCCGGCACCACTGGGCGGCCGCCGCTCGGACGGGCCGAGGTGTCACTGACCATCGACAACTCCGACGGCGCCCTGCCGATCGAGTACGCCGAGGTCACGATCACGCGCATCATGTTCCGCGGCGGCAGCAGCGAGTACCAGATCAACGGGGACACCTGCCGGCTGCTCGACATCCAGGAGCTGCTCTCCGACTCGGGCATCGGCCGCGAGATGCACGTCATCGTCGGCCAGGGACAGCTGGACTCCGTCCTGCACGCCGATCCGATGGGCCGGCGCGCCTTCATCGAGGAGGCGGCCGGCGTACTCAAGCACCGCAAGCGCAAAGAGAAGGCGCTGCGGAAGCTGGACGCGATGCAGGCCAACCTCGCGCGCGTGCAGGACCTCAACGAGGAACTGCGGCGCCAGCTGAAGCCGCTGGGGCGGCAGGCGGCGGTGGCCCGGCGGGCGGCGGTCATCCAGGCCGACCTGCGCGATGCGCGGCTGCGGCTGCTCGCCGACGACCTGGTGGCGCTGCGGGGCGCTCTCGACGCGGAGATCGCGGACGAGGCGGCGCTGAAGGAGCGCAAGGAGGCGGCCGAGGCGCAGCTCGCGCAGGCCCTGCGGCGCGAGGCGGAACTTGAGGAAACGGTGCGGCAGCTGACGCCGCGGCTCCAGCGGGCGCAGCAGACCTGGTACGAGCTGTCGCAGCTGGCCGAGCGGGTACGGGGGACCGCGTCCCTGGCCGACGCGCGGGTCAAGTCGGCCTCGGCCGCGGCGCCCGAGGAAGAGCGGCGCGGCCGCGATCCCGAGGACATGGAGCGGGAGGCCGCGCGGATCCGCGAGCAGGAGGCAGAGCTGACGGCCGCGCTGGAGGCGGCGTCGCGGGCGCTGGAGGACACCGTCGAGCACCGGGCGGAGCTGGAGCGGGCGCTGGCCGCGGAGGAGCGGCGGCTGCGGGACGCGGCGCGGGCCATCGCCGATCGGCGCGAGGGGCTGGCGCGGCTGAAGGGGCGGGTGGGCGCGGCCCGGTCCCGGGCCGGGGCGGCGCAGGCGGAGATCGACCGGCTGGTGGCGGCGCGGGACGAGGCCGAGTCCCGGGCCGGGGCCGCCCAGGCGGAGTACGAGGCGCTGGCCGAGGAGGTCGGCGGGCTCGAAGACCCGGCGGTGGACGAGGAGTACGCGGCGGCGCGGGCGGAGCTCGCGGCGGCGGAGGCCGCGCTGGCGCAGGCGCGGGACGCGGTGGCTGCCGCGGAGACGTCACGGGCGGCGGTGTCGGCGCGGCGGGACGCGCTGGCGCTCGGGCTGCGGAGGAAGGACGGCACGGGGGCGCTGCTCGCTGCACGGGAGCGGCTGGCGGGGCTGCTGGGGCCGGCGGCGGAGCGGCTGTCGGTGACCCCGGGGTACGAGGTCGCGGTGGCGGCGGCGCTGGGCGCGGCGGCGGACGCGCTGGCGGTGTCCTCACCGGGCGCGGCGGCCGCCGCCATCCGGCACCTGAGGGAGGCGGACGCGGGCCGGGCCACCCTCCTGATCACGCACGCGCCGACCGGGATCCCGATCCCCGGCCAGGCCGACGCCGACGGCAATGGCAATGGCAATGGCAATGCGGATGTGGATGCGGATGCCCAGCCTCCGGCGGGTTCACCGTCGGGGATCCCCTTCCCGGGCCAGGCGGTGGCCACGGGCACCACGGCAGGGCCGGACGGGTTTGACCAGGGCTCGGAACCGGCCCCCGCGCGGCACATGGCGGCGGGGCCGGACGGGGCGGAGCGGGGTACCGCCCCAGGCGGCGGCCCGCAGACGCCGGTTGAGCAGACGCCGCCTGCCGGAGACTCCGCCCCGGGCACCGGGCCGGCGTCGCCCGCCGGGGCTTCCGCGTTCCCCGCGGCGCGGGACGAGCGGGGTTCCGCTCCGCGCCCCGCCCCCGGGGCCGTGTCGGTGCGGCCGGCTCCGTCCCCGGACGGGTCCGGGCAGGGGCCCGTACCCGCCGGGGGGTTGGTGCAGGGGGACGCCGGGCTGGTGCGGGCCGTGGGATGGGTCCTGCGGGATTACGTCGTCGTCGGGGAGCTCGACGAGGCCGAGCGGGTGGTCGGGGCGCGGCCCGATCTCGTCGCCGTGACCCCGGACGGGGACGTGCTCGGTGCGCACCTCGCGCACGGCGGGTCCGCCGGGGCCCCCAGCCTGATCGAGGTGCAGGCCGCCGTCGACGAGGCGGATGACGAGCTGGTCCGGCTGGATGCCGAGTGCACGGAACGCGGCGCGGCGCGCGATCGGGCCCACGCGCTGCGGCGGGAGCTCGTGGCGCGGGTCGAGGAGATCGGCGAGCGGCGCCGGGCCGGGGAGCAGGCCCGGGCCGGGGTGGCGCAGCAGCTGGGGCGCCTCGCCGGGCAGGCGAAGGGCGCGGCGGGCGAGGCCGAGCGCAGCGCCGCGGCGGCGGCCAAGGCCCAGGACGCGCTGGAGCAGGCGCTGGCCGAGGTCGAGGAGTGCGCGGAACGGCTGGCCATCGCTGAGGAGATGCCGATGGAGGAGGAGCCGGACACCGCCGTACGGGACCGGCTCGCCGCCGACGGGGCCAACGCCCGCCAGACCGAGATGGAAGCCCGGCTCCAGCTCAGGACCCACGAGGAGCGGGTCAAGGGGCTGGCCGGGCGGGCCGATTCCCTGGACCGCGGCGCCCGCGCCGAACGCGAGGCCCGCGCCCGCGCCGAGCGCCGCCGGGCCCGGCTGCGCCACGAGGCCGAGGTGGCCCGTGCCGTCGCCGACGGAGCCCGGCAGCTCCTGGCGCACCTGGAGGTCTCGCTGCGCCGGGCCGAGCAGGAGCGCGCCGCCGCCGAGCACGCCAAGGGCCTGCGCGAACGGGAACTCGGCGAGGCCCGGGGCCGCGGCCGCGACCTCAAGGGCGAACTCGACAAGCTCACCGACTCCGTGCACCGCGGCGAGGTGCTCGGCGCCGAGAAGCGGCTGCGCATCGAGCAGGTGGAGTCGCGTGCGCTGGAGGAGTTCGGGATGGAGGCGGCGAGCCTCGTCGCCGAGTACGGGCCGGACCAGCCCGTACCGCCGAGCCCGCCCGCCGAGGGGGAGGACCCGGACGCCGACGCCGAGCCGGGGCCCTTCGTACGGGCCCGGCAGGAGAAGCGGCTGAAGGCCGCCGAGCGCGCGTACCAGCAGCTCGGCAAGGTCAACCCGCTCGCCCTGGAGGAGTTCGCGGCGCTGGAGGAGCGCCACCGCTTCCTCAGCGAGCAGTTGGAGGATCTGCGCAAGACCCGTGCCGATCTCCTTCAGGTAGTGAAGGAGGTCGACGAGCGCGTCGAGCAGGTGTTCACCGAGGCCTACCGGGACACGGCCCGGGAGTTCGAGGGGGTGTTCTCGCGGCTGTTCCCCGGCGGCGAGGGCCGGCTGATCCTCACCGATCCCGACAACATGCTGGCCACCGGCGTGGACGTGGAGGCCCGCCCGCCGGGCAAGAAGGTCAAGCGGCTCTCGCTGCTCTCCGGCGGCGAGCGCTCGCTGACCGCCGTCGCCCTGCTGGTCTCCATCTTCAAAGCGCGGCCCAGTCCGTTCTACGTGATGGACGAGGTCGAGGCCGCGCTCGACGACACCAACCTGCAGCGGCTGATCCGGATCATGGAGGAGCTCCAGGAGAGCTCGCAGCTGATCGTGATCACGCACCAGAAGCGGACGATGGAAGTCGCCGACGCGCTGTACGGCGTCTCCATGCAGGGAGACGGCGTCTCCAAGGTCATCAGTCAACGTCTTCGTTGACCTTTCGCTTCACTTAATGAACACAACCCGCGATCGCTCCAGGGTCGGCTCTGTGAAGAATCGGGTTCATCTCGCCTATTGACTTCAGAAAGTGAAGCCATAGGCTCTGCTGTGCCGTGTTGACGTTCAGGTGGTGGCAAGCAGTTTGCTGTGCGCCACTAGAGGAACACGAGCAAGCAACAACGAGACCCCCACACAGCCCGCCGTCGCCGCCGGGCCCAGGAGCGCACCTTGACCAGCACAGCGAACGCACCCGCGTCAGGCGGTGGAAGCGCGTCCCACCCCGACCACCTCGGCCACGTCATCTTCATCACCGCGGCCGCTGCCATGGGCGGCTTCCTCTTCGGCTACGACAGCTCCGTCATCAACGGCGCCGTGGAGGCCATCCGCGACCGCTTCGACGTCGGATCGGCCGCACTCGCCCAGGTGATCGCCGCCGCCCTGATCGGCTGCGCGCTCGGCGCCGCCACCGCCGGCCGCATCGCCGACAGGATCGGCCGTATCCGCTGCATGCAGATCGCCTCCGTCCTGTTCACCGCGAGCGCCATCGGCTCGGCCCTCCCGTTCGCCCTCTGGGACCTCGCCACCTGGCGCGTCATCGGCGGCTTCGGCATCGGCATGGCCTCGGTCATCGGCCCCGCCTACATCGCCGAGGTCTCCCCGCCCGCCTACCGCGGCAGGCTGGCCTCCTTCCAGCAGGCGGCCATCGTCATCGGCATCGCCGTCTCGCAGCTGGTCAACTGGGGCATCCTCAACCTCGCCGACGGCGACCAGCGCGGCGAGATCGGCGGCCTGGAAGCCTGGCAGTGGATGCTCGGCGTGATGGTCGTCCCGGCCGTGCTCTACGGCCTGCTGTCCTTCGCCATCCCGGAGTCCCCGCGCTTCCTCGTCTCGGTCGGCCGCACGGACAAGGCCAAGGAGGTCCTGCGCGACGTCGAGGGCTCGGGCATCGACGCCGACGCCCGCGTCCGCGAGATCGACCACTCCATGCGCTCCGAAGTGAAGTCCACCTTCAAGGACCTGCTCGGCGGGCGCTTCGGCTTCCTGCCCATCGTCTGGATCGGCATCGGCCTCTCGGTCTTCCAGCAGCTCGTCGGCATCAACGTGATCTTCTACTACAGCTCCTCGCTGTGGCAGTCGGTCGGCATCGACGCGAGCTCCTCGTTCCTGTACTCCTTCGAGACCTCGGTCGTGAACATCATCGGCACGGTGATCGCGATGATCTTCGTGGACCGGCTCGGCCGCAAGCCGCTCGCCCTCATCGGCTCCGTGGGCATGGCGCTGTCGCTGGGCACGGCGGCCTGGGCGTTCTCGTTCAAGACCGGAACCGGCGACGACATCTCCCTGCCGCACGCGCAGGGCATCACCGCCCTGGTCGCGGCCAACTTCTTCGTCCTCTTCTTCGCCCTCTCCTGGGGCGTGGTGGTCTGGGTGCTGCTCGGCGAGATGTTCCCCGGCCGCATCCGCGCCGCCGCCCTCGGTGTGGCCGCCGCGGCCCAGTGGATCGCCAACTGGGTCATCACCGTCACGTTCCCGTCGCTGTCCGACTGGAACCTCTCGGGCGCCTACATGATCTACACGTTCTTCGCCCTGCTCTCGATCCCGTTCATCCTCAAATGGGTGCCGGAGACCAAGGGCAAGGCGTTGGAGGAGATGGGGTAACCACCCCCGCCACCGCCCCCTCTCCTCTTACGGCAGGTGCTGCCCCCGCTCAGTCCTTGAGCCGGGGCAGCACCCGTTCGCACAACAGGTGCAGGCTGCGCCAGCCCTCGTCCAGCGGCATCCCGCCGCACAGCGGGTGCAGCACCAGGTTCCCCGCCTCGCCCGCCCCCCGCGCGTACGCGACCGCCTCGTCCGGGGTCAGCACCCGGTACACGCCCTCCGCGCGCAGCTCCGCCACCGAGCGGGCTGCCGACCGTACGGCGCTGCGGATGTCCTTCGACTGCCAGGACGCGTACATGCCCGCCTCGTGCAGGAAGCGGTCGCCGTACTCGGCCCAGACCCGGTCCGGGTCCTCCGCGATGTGCAGCAGCGGCGTCTCCGCCGCGGGCATCATGCAGAAGCCCTCCGTCCCGTGCTCCGCGAGCTGCGCCTGGTAGTACGCCTCCAGTTCCGGCAGGTGCGCGCTGGGGAAGAAGGGCAGCCCGAGCCGGGCCGCGCGCCGGGCCGCGGCCTTGGAGCTGCCGCCGACCAGGAGCAGTGGGTGCGGCTGCGTGAAGGGCCGCGGGGTGACGCGTACGGTACGGCCGCGGTACTCGAACGGCTCGCCGGTCCACGCCCGCAGCAGGGTTTCCAGCAGCTCGTCCTGGAGGAGGCCGCGCCGGCCCCACTCGACGCCGTGCTGCTCGTACTCCTCGGGGCGGTAGCCGATGCCGGCGACCGTGACGAGACGGCCGCCGCTCAGCAGGTCGAGGACCGCGATGTCCTCCGCCACCTTCAGCGGGTCGTACAGCGGGCCGATGATCGCCGAGACGGTGACGGCGATCCGGCGGGTGGCGCCGAAGACCGCGCCCGCGAAGGCGAACGGCGAGGGCAGCCAGTTGTTGGCCGCGCCGTGGTGCTCCTCGGTCTGGACGGTGTCGATGCCGCGGTCGTCCGCGTACCTCGCCATCTCCAGCGCGGCCTTGTAACGGGCGGAGAGGGTCTCGGGGGTGCCGTTCGGGTCGACCAGATTGAACCGGGCCACGGTGATGGGCATGGAGAAGTCCCCCTTCGCCGGATGTGGGTGCGCGGGCGAAGGGGGACGTTAGCTGACGTGGCGTCAGTTGGACAGGGATCCGGCGGGGGCGAGCGCGGGCTCCTCGGCCCCGGCCTCGGCCCCGGCCCCGGACCCGGCCGCGGGAGCCGTCGGAACCGCCGTGCGCGGCAGTACGGCGTACAGCACGCCGGACGTGACGATGCCGGCCGCCCAGCCCAGGCCGTTCTGCCCGATCCAGGTGCCGGCGAGCGGCCCGCCGAACCAGTCGACCTTGGTGAAGAGCAGCCCCACGACCAGGGCCGCGCCCCACGCGGTCATGGCCTGCCAGGCGTACCCGCCCCGGTACCAGTAGGCGCTGGTGCGGGTGGTGTCCAGCAACGCGGCGCCGTCGTACGAGGTCCGCCGCAGCATGTCGACGCCGAAGACGCCGATCCACGCGGAGAACGCCACGGCCAGCAGCGTCAGGAAGGAGATGAACGAGCCGAAGAAGCTGGTCGCGACCACCATCAGCAGGAAGCCGAAGACCAGGCTGATGACGGCGTTGACGCTGACGGCCGCCGCGCGCGGGACCTTGATGCCGAGGGTCTGCGCCGTGAAGCCCGCCGAGTACATCGACATCGAGTTGATCAGCAGCATGCCGACGAGCGCGATCAGCAGGTACGGCACCGCGATCCACACGGGCAGCAGATTGCCGATGAAGGAGACCGGGTCCTGCGCCGTGGCCAGGTCGGGGGTGCCGACCGCCATGACCGCGCCCATGAGCACCATCGGGATCACGACGACGGCCGCGCCGCCGATCGTCGCGCCGACCATGCCCTTGGCGGAGGCCGTACGCGGCAGGTAGCGGGTGAAGTCCGGGCCGGACGGGACCCAGCTGATGCCGCCCGCGGCGATGGTTCCGATGCCGGCGATCATCATCGCCGTCGAGCCGGCCGGCTTGTCGAAGACGGCGGACCAGTCGGTCTCCGCGACCAGATAGCCGAGCACGAGCACGCTGAAGGCGCCGAAGAGGTACGTCGACCAGGTCGAGCACACGCGCAGCGCGCTGATGCCGAGACCGGACACCAGGAAGGTGCAGCCGACGAAGAGCAGCAGGGTGACCATGATCAGGACGGTGTTCTTGCGCACGCCGAACAGCAGGTCCAGCACGGTGAGCATGGCGAAGGCGCCGCTGACCGCGTTGATGGTCTCCCAGCCCCAGCGGGCGACCCAGATCAGGGCGCCGGGGAAGAGGTTTCCGCGCTGGCCGAACACGGCCCGCGAGAGCGCCATGCCGGGGGCGCCGCCGCGCTTCCCGGCGATCGAGATCAGTCCGACGATCCCGTACGAGACGACCGGCGCGGCGATCGCGACGACGAGCACCTGCCAGATGTTGAGCTTGTTGAAGATCACCAGGCCGGCGCCCATGGTCAGCAGCAGCACGCTGATGTTGGCGGCGACCCAGGTGGGCACGAGCTCGCGGACCCGGCCGCTGCGCTCGCCGTCCGGGACGGGCTCCAGGCCGCGGGTCTCCACCGACGTCTCGGCCGAGGTCTCGGCCGAGACGTCGACGGAGCTCTGGGTGGGCGTCTGTATCGCGCCGTCGGCGGGCTCGGCAGGCATGCGGTACTCCGGTGGGCAGGACGTACGGGTAAGTCGCCCATCATCGTAGATGTGCCGCCAAGTCCACAAATGGAGGCTTACGGCCCGGCCGGAACCGCCGGAGACGGGGGTCCGGGGCCGCCGTGGCCGATACTGGACGGGTTATGGACATCCTCATCCTTGCTGTAGTCATCGCCCTGGTCGCGGTCGGCGCGATCAGCGGGCTCGTGGTCAGCAGCCGCAAGAAGAAGCAGCTGCCGCCCTCGGCACCGCCGAGCACGCCGACCATCACTGCCCCGCCCGCCGAACCGCAGGTGGGGGAGGACGCCGTAGAGACGGCGGAAGAGCCCCGCCGCACGATCGAGGAGGTCGTCCTCCCCGAAGCGGAGGCTGCGGCTCCCGAGGCGCCCGCCGTCGTCGCCGAGCCCGAGGCCCCGGCCGCCCCCGAGATCGAGGTGCCCGAGCCCACGGCCGGCCGCCTGGTCCGGCTGCGCGCCCGCCTCGCCCGGTCGCAGAACTCGCTCGGCAAGGGGCTGCTCACGCTGCTCTCGCGCGAGCACCTCGACGAGGACACCTGGGAGGAGATCGAGGAGACCCTCCTGATCGCCGACGTCGGTGTCGTGCCGACGCAGGAGCTCGTGGACCGGCTCCGCGAGCGGGTCAAGGTGCTCGGCACCCGCACCCCGGCGGACCTGCGCACCCTGCTCAAGGAGGAGCTGCTGACCCTGGTCGGCACCGACTTCGACCGCGCCGTGAAGACCGAGAGCGGCATGGACACCCCGGGCGTCGTGATGGTCGTCGGCGTCAACGGCACCGGCAAGACCACGACCACGGGCAAGCTGGCCCGTGTGCTCGTCGCCGACGGCCGCTCGGTCGTGCTCGGCGCGGCCGACACCTTCCGCGCCGCCGCCGCCGACCAGCTCCAGACCTGGGGCGACCGCGTGGGCGCCCGTACGGTACGCGGCCCCGAGGGCGGCGACCCGGCCTCGATCGCCTACGACGCGGTCAAGGAGGGCATCGCCGAGGGTGCCGACGTGGTGCTCATCGACACCGCCGGCCGCCTCCACACCAAGACCGGCCTCATGGACGAGCTCGGCAAGGTCAAGCGCGTCGTGGAGAAGCACGGCCCGCTGGACGAGGTCCTGCTGGTCCTGGACGCCACCACCGGCCAGAACGGCCTGACCCAGGCGCGTGTCTTCGCCGAGGTCGTGGACATCACCGGCATCGTGCTGACCAAGCTCGACGGCACCGCCAAGGGCGGCATCGTCGTCGCCGTCCAACGCGAGCTCGGCGTCCCGGTCAAGCTCGTCGGCCTCGGCGAGGGCCCCGACGACCTCGCGCCCTTCGAGCCGGAGGCGTTCGTGGACGCCCTGATCGGCGACTGAGCGCGGCCCGTACGCAGGACAGCGCCCCCGGGTTCCGGCCGGAACCCGGGGGCGCTGTCGTAGCTCCCTACCGCCGGAGCCGGTGGCAGATGTATGCGAGGGTGCCCAGCAGCAGCCGGGCCTGCGGCGGGCCGCCCGCGGAGTCCAGCGCGGGCGGGCGCAGCCAGCCGACCGGGCCCAGGCCCGCGAGGTCGGACGGCGGGGCCGTCAGGAAGGCGCCGGGCCCCAGGGCCCGCAGGTCGAGGTCGGCGTCGTCCCAGCCCATCCGGTACAGCAGCTGCGGCAGCTCGGCCGCCGCGCCCGGGGCCACGAAGAACTGCGCCCGGCTGTCCGGGGTCGCGGTGACGGGACCGAGCGGCAGGCCCATCCGCTCCAGGCGGACCAGTGCCCGGCGCCCGGCCTCCTCGGAGACCTCGATGACGTCGAAGGTCCGGCCGACCGGGAGCAGCACCGCCGCGCCGGGGTATCCGCCCCAGGTCTCGGTGACCTCGTCGAGGGTGGCGCCGGCCGGGACGGTCGGAGCCAGGGGGAGCGGATGAGCCCCCGGCGCGCTGCAGCTCGTATGACCGCAGGAGCAGCCGCGGGCGGGGGCCGCGGCGCGCGCGCCGGGGACGACATCCCAGCCCCACAGCCCGGTGTACTCCGCGACCGCCGTGCACTCCGACGTCCGGCCGCGGCGCCGCGAGCCGGAACGGAACTCCTTGGTGCCGCGGCTGCCGCCGATCGTGAAGCCCATGCCCATGCCCCCTCCAACGGGTCGGACGCGCAGGTGGTTACGACGTCGGCGGGACGGGATGCGGGGCCGGGTGCGAGCCCGGTGCCCGGAGGGGCTGCCCGGCGCACTCCTCGCCGCGCGCGCCCCTGGTGCACTCCCGTACATCCGATCGTTTTCGCCTCGGTGTCAAGTGAATCGCGCCTGGCGGGTGGCTAGTTCATTCAAAGGGGTGGCGAATGGTGGCGTTTCTGGAATCGACCTCGCGGAGGGGGTGATCGTAGGATTACTTTCAGTGCACCAAACCCCGAAGGCGGGCCGTCCGTGGTTATGCCGGAGGCAACGTGTGGAGGATCTGTGAAGGTCCGTGGCGGCGCTCGCCGCTCCAGCCAGGGTTTCGTGTGAAGAGGCTGAGTGGATGGGGGCGTTCCAGTGAGCGGCAACGGCGCAAGCGGAACGAGCGTGGAGCCGGAGGTCCCGGGCTCCGCGGCCCGCAATGAGCAACTGACTTCCTGGTTCGTCCGCAGCGGCTGGTCGAAGGGCGAGCTCGCCCGCCAGGTGAACCGGCGCGCCCGGCAGATGGGCGCCCACCACATCAGCACGGACACCTCCCGGGTGCGCCGCTGGCTCGACGGCGAGCAGCCCCGCGAGCCCGTCCCGCGGATCCTGTCCGAGCTGTTCTCCGAGCGCTTCGGCTCCGTCGTCGCCATCGAGCAGCTCGGGCTGCGCACCGCCCACCAGACGCCCTCCGTCTCCGGCGTCGACCTGCCCTGGGCCGGCCCGCAGACCGTCGAGCTCCTCGGGGAGTTCTCCCGCAGCGACCTGATGCTGGCCCGCCGCGGCTTCCTGGGGACCTCCCTGGCCCTTTCCGCCGGCCCCGCCCTCATCGAGCCCATGCAGCGCTGGCTCGTCCCGGTCGCAGCCGCCGACCCGGGCCCCCGCGAGGCGGGCGCGCCCGGCGCCCTCAGCGGCCACCGCCCGCCGCGGCTCTCCGAACCGGAACTCGGCCTCCTCGAAGCCACCACCGTCATGTTCCGCCAGTGGGACGCCCAGTGCGGCGGCGGACTGCGCCGCAAGGCCGTCGTGGGCCAGCTGCACGAGGTCACCGACCTGCTCCAGGAGAACCACCCGGCCCCCGTCATGCGCCGGCTCTTCAAGGTCGCCGCGGAACTCGCCGAACTGGCCGGGTGGATGAGCTACGACATCGGCCTGCACCCCACCGCGCAGAAGTACTTCGTCCTCGCGCTGCACGCCGCCAAGGAGGGCGGGGACAAGCCGCTCGGCTCGTACATCCTCTCCAGCATGAGCCGCCAGATGATCCACCTCGGCCGCCCCGAGGACGCCCTGGAACTCGTCCACCTCGCGCAGTACGGCAGCCGCGACTGCGCCGGTCCGCGCACCCAGGCCATGCTGTATGCGATGGAGGCCCGCGCCTACGCCAACATGGGCCAGCCCAGCCGCTGCAAACGAGCCGTCCGGATGGCCGAGGACACCTTCTCCGACGTCGACTTCGGCGGCGAGCCCGAACCCGACTGGATCCGGTTCTTCTCCGAGGCCGAGCTGAACGGCGAGAACTCCCACTCGTACCGCGACCTGGCCTACGTGGCCGGGCGCAGCCCCATGTACGCCTCGCTCGCCGAACCGGTGATGCAGCGCGCCGTGGACCTCTTCGAGAAGGACGAGGAGCACCAGCGCTCGTACAGCCTCAACCTGATCGGCATGGCCACCGTGCACCTGCTCCGGCGCGAGCCCGAGCAGGCCGTCGTCCTCGTGGACCGCGCGCTGAAGGTGGCGGAAAAGGTGCGCTCCGAACGGGTCAATACGCGGATCCGCAAGACCGTGGACACCGCCGCCCGTGAGTACGGCGACGTCGCCGACGTGGTCCAGCTGACCGACCAGCTCGCCTCCCGGCTCCCCGAAGCCGCGGAGGCCGTCTGACGGCCCGCGCGGCCGCCCCCCGAAGGCCCCGGCCGCGGCAGTCACCCCGTGAAGCCCGATCAGGCTCCCCCAGCCAGGTCACCCCGGGTGCTGCCGCGGCCGGCCACCTTTTGGCGCCTCGACCGGCGCCGCTCTCGCGGAGGCGGCTGCCCGCCGTCGCGGTTCCTCGATTGTTGATTTCCGTGTTCATCGGGCTGTAACAGCCCGGACGCCTTCGTCATCGGCGTGAAACACCCAGCGGCGCCGCCGGAAACCGGCCTGCGCGAATCTCAGGGCCAATAACCGGCCAGCCCCCAGGCCCCCACCCCCGGCCTTACGCCTTGCGCCGCTCAGGTTTTCACGATCGCCCGCACGCGAACGTACCGACGACGAGGAGACGCCGATGGCATCAGCCATCACGACCCTCGCGGCAGACGCCCCGACGCTCTCTGCCGCGAACACCGGGTTCATGCTCATCTGCTCCGCCCTGGTCATGCTGATGACCCCCGGGCTCGCCTTCTTCTACGGGGGCATGGTCCGCGTCAAGAGCAGCCTCAACATGCTCATGATGAGCTTCATCAGCCTCGGGATCGTGACGATCCTCTGGGTCCTCTACGGCTTCAGCCTCGCCTTCGGCACGGACTCCGGCAGCTTCATCGGCTGGTCCTCCGACTACGTCGGCCTCAGCGGCATCGGCATCACCGAGCTGTGGGACGGGTACACCATCCCGGTCTACGTCTTCGCGGTCTTCCAGCTGATGTTCGCCGTCATCACCCCCGCCCTGATCAGCGGCGCCCTGGCCGACCGCGTGAAGTTCAGCGCCTGGGCCCTGTTCACCGCCCTGTGGGTCACCGTCGTCTACTTCCCCGTCGCCCACTGGGTCTGGGGCGCCGGCGGCTGGCTCTTCGAGCTCGGCGTGATCGACTTCGCGGGCGGCACCGCCGTCCACATCAACGCCGGCGCCGCGGCCCTGGGCGTCATCCTGGTCATCGGCAAGCGCGTCGGCTTCAAGCGGGACCCGATGCGCCCGCACAGCCTCCCGCTCGTGATGCTCGGCGCCGGTCTGCTCTGGTTCGGCTGGTTCGGCTTCAACGCCGGCTCCTGGCTCGGCAACGACGACGGCGTGGGCGCGGTCATGTTCGTCAACACCCAGGTCGCCACCGCCGCCGCCATGCTCGCCTGGCTCGCGTACGAGAAGCTGCGCCACGGCTCCTTCACCACCCTCGGCGCCGCCTCCGGCGCGGTCGCGGGCCTCGTCGCCATCACCCCCTCCGGCGGCTCCTGCTCCCCGCTCGGCGCGATCGCCATCGGCGCCATCGCCGGTGTCGTCTGCGCCATGGCCGTCGGCCTCAAGTACAAGTTCGGCTACGACGACTCCCTCGACGTCGTCGGCGTCCACCTCGTCGGCGGAGTCATCGGCTCGCTCCTGGTCGGTTTCTTCGCCACCGGCGGCGTCCAGTCCGACGTGGCCGGCCTCTTCTACGGCGGCGGCCTGGAGCAGCTCGGCAAGCAGGCCATCGGAGTCTTCTCCGTACTCGCCTACTCTCTCGTGGTGTCCGCGATCCTGGCCTTCCTCCTGGACAAGACGATCGGGATGCGGGTCACCGAGGACGACGAGGTCTCCGGCATCGACCAGGTCGAGCACGCCGAGACCGCCTACGACTTCAGCGGAGCCGGCGGCGGCGCCTCCTCCCGGAGCACCGCCGCACCCGCCCCCGTTGCCGCCGCGAGCAAGAAGGTTGACGCATGAAGCTGATCACCGCGATCGTCAAGCCGCACCGGCTCGACGAGATCAAGGACGCCCTCCAGCGGTTCGGAGTACAGGGGCTCACCGTCTCCGAGGCCAGCGGGTACGGCCGCCAGCGCGGCCACACCGAGGTCTACCGCGGCGCCGAGTACACCGTGGACCTCGTACCGAAGATCCGCATCGAGGTGGTCGTCGAGGACGACGACGCCGAATCGGTGATGGACGTCCTGGTCAAGGGCGCCCGCACCGGAAAGATCGGTGACGGCAAGGTGTGGAGCGTCCCCGTGGACGCGGTCATCCGAGTCCGCACCGGCGAGCGCGGCGCGGAAGCGCTGTAGGCGACGGGAGCTCCTGGGTGACGAGCGTCGAAGAGACCACGATGAGTGATTCCGACGAACCGTCCGCCTCGGGACCCAGCGGTTACGCCGCGGCCCGGCTGCGACTCCTCCAGGAGGAGTCGCGGTCCGGGCCTTCGCGGCGTTCCGCGCTGGCCGGGCTGACCGACGACTGGCTGAACGCCCTGTTCAGCACGGCCCTGCGGGAGACCGGGGTACGGGGCGCCACCCTCGTCGCCGTCGGCGGCTACGGGCGGGCCGAACTCTCCCCGCGCAGCGACCTCGACCTGCTGCTGCTCCACGACGGCAAGGCGGAGCCGCGCGCGCTGAGCGCGCTGGCCGACCGCATCTGGTACCCCGTGTGGGACCTGGGCGTGGCCCTCGACCACTCGGTGCGGACCCCGGCCGAGGCCCGCAAGACCGCCGCCGAGGACCTCAAGGTGCACCTGGGGCTGCTGGACGCCCGGCCGGTCGCGGGCGACGCGGGGCTCCTCGCGGGCCTGCGCACCTCGGTGCTGGCCGACTGGCGCAACCAGGCCGCCAAGCGGCTCCCGCAGCTGCACGCGCTGTGCCGGGAGCGGGCCGAGCGGGCCGGGGAGCTGCGCTTCCTGCTGGAACCCGACCTCAAGGAGGCCCGCGGCGGGCTCCGCGACGCCACCGCGCTGCGGGCGGTCGCCGCGTCCTGGCTGGCGGACGCCCCGCGCGAGGGGCTGGCCGAGGCCCGGCGGCGGCTGCTGGACGCGCGGGACGCCCTGCACCTGGTGACGGGCCGGGCGACCGACCGGCTCTCGCTCCAGGAACAGGACCAGGTCGCGGCCCAGCTCGGGCTGCTCGACGCGGACGCGCTGCTGCGCGAGGTGTACGAGGCCGCGCGGGTCGTCGCGTACGCCGGGGACGTGACCTGGCGGGAGGTCGGGCGGGTGCTGCGGGCCCGGGCGGCCCGGCCGAGGCTGCGCGGGCTGCTGGGGACGCGGGGGGCCGCGGCGGCCGAGCGGGCGCCGCTCGCGGAGGGGGTCGTGGAGTCCGACGGCGAGGCCGTCCTGGCCCTGGCCGCCCGGCCCGACCGGGACCCGGTGCTCGCGCTGCGGTTCGGGGCCGCGGCCGCGCAGGCCGGGCTGCCGGTCTCGCTGCACGCCGTACGAAGGCTCGCGGCGCAGGCCAAGCCGCTGCCCGTGCCGTGGCCCGCCGAGGCGCGGGAGCAGCTGCTGACCCTGCTGGGGGCGGGGGAGCCGACCGTCGCGGTCTGGGAGGCCCTGGAAGCGGAGGGGCTGATCACCCGGCTGCTGCCCGACTGGGAACGGGTGCGGTGCCGGCCGCAGCGCAATCCCGTCCACACCTGGACGGTGGACCGGCACCTGGTGGAGACGGCGGTACGGGCCTCCGCCCTGACCCGTCGGGTCGGCCGGCCCGACCTGCTGCTGATGGCCGCCCTGCTGCACGACATCGGCAAGGGCTGGCCGGGGGACCACTCGGTGGCGGGCGAGACGATCGCCCACGACGTGGCCGTACGCGTGGGCTTCGACGAGCGGGACGCCTCCGTGCTGGGCGTGCTCGTACGGCACCACCTGCTGCTGATCGACACCGCGACCCGGCGCGACCTCGACGATCCCGCGACGGTCCGGTCGGTCGCGGAGGCCGTGGGATCGCTCGGCACGCTGGAGATCCTGCACGCCCTGACCGAGGCGGACGCGCTGGCCACCGGCCCGGCGGCGTGGAGCACGTGGCGGGGCTCGCTGGTGGCGGACCTGGTGGCGCGGGTGGCCTCGGTGCTGCGCGGCGCGCCGCCCGCCGCGGCGGAGCCGGCCATCGCGACGACCGACCAGGAACGCCTCGCGGTGGAGGCGCTGCGCACCGGGGAGCCGGTCCTGGCGCTGCACGCGCGCCAGGAGGAGGACGACGCGGTCGGGGTCGAGCTGGTGGTGGCGGTCCCGGACCAGCCGGGGGTGCTCCCGGCGGTGGCCGGCGTACTGGCCCTGCACCGGCTCACGGTCCGGGCCGCGGACCTGCGCTCGCTGGAGCTGGCCGAGCTGACGGGCGAGGTGCTCGTCCTGCGCTGGCGGGTGGCGGCGGAGTACGGGGCGCTGCCGGAGGCGGCGCGGCTGCGGACGGACCTGATCCGGGCGCTGGACGGCTCGCTGGACGTCCCGGCGAAGCTGGCGGACCGCGAGGCGGCGTACCCGCGGCGGCGCGGGGTGGTCCCGCCGCCGCCCCGGGTGACGGTGGTCCCGGAGGTGTCCTCGCTGGCCACGGTCCTGGAGGTGCGGGCTCCGGACGCGGTGGGCCTGCTGCACCGGATCGGGCGCGCCCTGGAATCCTCCGGGGTGCGGGTGCGCAGCGCGCACGTCTCGACGCTGGGCGCCAACGCGGTGGACTCCCTGTACGTGGTGGACACCGACGGCAAACCGCTGCCGTCCGCCGCCGCGGCGGCCCTGGCCGCCACCCTGGAGGCCGCCCTCCGCTGACCCGGGGCCGGGGGCCCGCCGCACGGCGTCCGGGGGCGGAGTCCGGGGCCGGAAACAGGCGGGTCCCCGGACCGGGGGAGGGCCCGATACCCTGGGGGGCGACCACACGCCCCCGACCCGAGGAATCGCGACCACCGTGTTCGATACGCTTTCCGACCGCCTCAGCGCGACCTTCAAGTCCCTCCGGGGCAAGGGCCGCCTCTCCGAGCAGGACATCGACGCTGCGGCGCGGGAAATCCGTATCGCCCTCCTCGAGGCCGACGTCGCCCTCCCCGTCGTCCGTTCCTTCATCGCGAACGTCAAGGAGCGCGCCCGCGGCGAAGAGGTCTCCAAGGCCCTGAACCCGGGCCAGCAGGTCCTCAAGATCGTCAACGACGAGCTCGTCTCGATCCTCGGCGGCGAGACCCGGCGGCTGCGCTTCGCCAAGACCGCGCCCACCGTGATCATGCTCGCCGGTCTCCAGGGTGCCGGTAAGACCACCCTCGCCGGAAAGCTCGGCCTCTGGCTCAAGGGCCAGGGCCACTCCCCGCTGCTCGTCGCCTGCGACCTCCAGCGCCCCAACGCCGTCAACCAGCTCAGCGTCGTCGCCGAGCGCGCGGGCGTCGCGGTCTACGCGCCCGCCCCCGGCAACGGCGTCGGCGACCCGGTGCAGGTGGCCAAGGACTCCATCGAGTACGCCCGCACCAAGCAGTACGACATCGTCATCGTCGACACCGCCGGCCGTCTCGGCATCGACTCCGAGCTGATGCAGCAGGCCGCGGACATCCGCGACGCCGTCAGCCCCGACGAGATCCTCTTCGTCGTCGACGCCATGATCGGCCAGGACGCGGTCAACACCGCCGAGGCCTTCCGCGACGGCGTCGGCTTCGACGGCGTCGTGCTCTCCAAGCTCGACGGCGACGCCCGGGGCGGTGCCGCGCTCTCCATCGCGCACGTCACCGGCAAGCAGATCATGTTCGCCTCGAACGGCGAGAAGCTCGACGAGTTCGACGCGTTCCACCCCGACCGCATGGCGGGCCGGATCCTCGACATGGGTGACATGCTCACCCTCATCGAGCAGGCCGAGAAGACCTTCAGCCAGGCCGAAGCCGAGAAGATGGCGGCCAAGCTGGCCAAGGGCCCCAAGGAGTTCACGCTCGACGACTTCCTGGCCCAGATGGAGCAGGTCCGCAAGATGGGCTCCATCTCCAAGCTGCTCGGCATGCTCCCCGGCATGGGGCAGATCAAGGACCAGATCAACAACATCGACGAGCGCGACGTCGACCGCACCGCCGCGATCATCAAGTCGATGACCCCGGCCGAGCGCCACGACCCGCACATCATCAACGGCTCGCGCCGCGCCCGTATCGCCAAGGGTTCCGGCGTCGAGGTCAGCGCCGTCAAGAACCTCGTCGAGCGCTTCTTCGATGCCCGCAAGATGATGTCCCGCATGGCCCAGGGCGGCGGCATGCCCGGGATGCCGGGCATCCCCGGGATGGGCGGCGGCCCCGGCCGGCAGAAGAAGC
The DNA here is from genome assembly GCF_001279655.1 of Streptomyces sp. WM6372. Lineage (NCBI taxonomy): Bacteria > Bacillati > Actinomycetota > Actinomycetes > Kitasatosporales > Streptomycetaceae > Streptomyces > Streptomyces sp. WM6372. The sequence goes on from NZ_LGDB01000186.1 coordinate 19,966, forward strand.
AGATCAAGCAGGCCAAGGGCAAGCGCAAGAGCGGCAACCCGATGAAGCGCAAGGAAGAGGAGGCGGCGGCAGCCGCCCGCCGCGAGCAGGGCCCGCAGAGCGCCCCGCCCGCGACCGGCAGCCCGTTCGGCCTTCCCGCCGGCGGCGGCCAGCCCGGCCAGGACTTCGACCTTCCGGACGAGTTCAAGAAGTTCATGAAGTAAGCCGCGGCCTGACGAGGGCGTACGGACGTACGGAAAGGGCCCTGGCGGGATCATCCCGCCAGGGCCCTTCCTCGTACGTCCTGCGGGCGCAATCGGGCGTTATATCCCTTATGGTCGGCCACGAGGACGGCAGTAAGGAGGCCACGTGCCCAGCCCCACCCCCGTACCGCCTCGCGAACGCGCCGACACGCCCTGGCGTTCCGAGGGCGCGCCGACGCCGCCGCCCAAGAGGAAGATGCCCGGGGGCTGGAGCGGACTCGTCCTCGCCGCACTGATCGTCTTCCTGCTCGCCAACGTGGCCCTGTCGTACTTCAACCAGGGCGACGAGCCGACCATCTCGTACACGGAGTTCAGCAAGCAGGTCGCCGACGGCAACGTCTCGAAGATCTACTCCAAGGGCGACGCCATCCAGGGCGAGCTGAAGAACAAGCAGCCCCTGCCCGACGGCGACAAGGGCGACTACACGAAGTTCGTCACCCAGCGCCCGGCCTTCGCCGACGACGACCTGTGGGCGAACCTCAGCAAGCACAACGTCGTCGTCACGGCCTCCCCGGTCGTCGTGCAGCGCAGCTTCCTGGCCAACCTGCTGATCTCGCTCGCCCCGATGCTGCTGCTGGTCCTCCTGTGGGTGTTCATCGCCCGCCGCATGGGCTCGGCCATGGGCGGTGTCGGCGGGCTGGGCCGCAAACAGCCGCCCAAACCCGTCGAGCTGGAGGGCGGCAAGCGCACCACCTTCGCCGACGTGGCCGGCATCGACGAGGTCAAGGGCGAGCTCAACGACGTAGTGGACTTCCTCAAGAACCCCGAGCAGTACCGGGCCCTGGGCGCCAGGATGCCCGGCGGGGTGCTGCTCGCCGGCCCGCCCGGCACGGGCAAGACCCTGCTGGCGCGGGCGGTCGCGGGCGAGGCCGGGGTGCCGTTCTTCTCCGCCTCCGCCTCCGAGTTCATCGAGATGATCGTCGGCGTGGGCGCCTCCCGGGTCCGCGAACTCTTCTCCGAGGCACGGAAGGTGGCCCCCGCGATCGTCTTCATCGACGAGATCGACACCATCGGCCGGGCCCGCGGCGGCGGGGCCGCCATGGGCGGCCACGACGAGCGCGAACAGACCCTGAACCAGATCCTGACCGAGATGGACGGCTTCTCCGGCTCGGAGGGCGTCGTCGTCCTCGCCGCCACCAACCGGCCCGACGTCCTCGATCCGGCGCTCACCCGCCCCGGCCGCTTCGACCGCACGGTGTCGGTCTCCCCGCCCGACCGGGCCGGGCGCGAGGCCATCCTGCGCATCCACACCCGGGACATCCCGCTCGCCGCCGACGCGGACCTCGACCAGGTGGCCCGCACCACCCCCGGCATGACCGGCGCGGACCTCGCCAACCTGGCCAACGAAGCCGCCCTCCTCGCGGTGAAGCGCAAGCAGAGCCAGGTCACCCGGGCCGACTTCATGGACGCCCTGGAAAAGGTCCAGCTGGGCGCCGCGCGGTCACTGGTCATGCCGGAGGAGGAACGCCGCCGCACGGCCTACCACGAGAGCGGCCACGCCCTGCTGGGCATGCTCCAGCCGGGCGCCGACCCGGTCCGCAAGATCACGATCGTGCCGCGCGGCCGGGCGCTCGGCGTCACCCTCTCGACCCCCGACGCGGACCGCTACTCGTACACGGAGGAGTACCTGCGCGGCCGCATCATCGGGGCGCTGGGCGGGATGGCGGCCGAGCACGTCGTGTTCGACGTCATCACCACGGGCGCGGAGAACGACCTGGAACAGGTCACCAACCTCGCCCGCGGCATGGTCGGCCGCTGGGGCATGAGCGAGCGCGTCGGCCGCCTCACCGCGATCCCGGCGGACGCGCAGAGTCCGTACGGGCTCCTGGCCGCCCCCGCCACCCTCGACGTCGTGGACCACGAGATGCGGCGCATCGTCGACGAGTGCTACGCGGAGGCCTGCCGGCTGCTGCGCGAACACCGGCCGAAACTCGACACGCTGACCGAGGCCCTGCTGGCGAACGAGACCCTCGACGAGCCGGCCGCCTACGAGGCCGCGGGCATCCCCCGCCTCTCGAAGGAGGCGAAGTAGCGGCGCGGGCCCCGCGGCCGCCACGGCTACGGAACGCGGGCGATCACGTAGCGGAAGATGTTCGGCAGCCACACGGCGCCGTCCGGCCGCTCGTACGGGTGAAGCGCCTCGGTCAGCTCCTTCTCGACCTGCGCCGGATCGGACGCGGCCTCGTACAGCCCCGTCGACAGCAGCCCCCGGACCGCGCTGTCCACGTCCGCGTACCCGAAGGGGCAGAACACCCGGCCCGATCCGTCGGGCGTGAGACCGGCCCGCGCCACCTCCGCGTCCAGGTCCCGCGGCGCGGGACCGCCGCCCAGGACCGCGGGCACCGTGCACCGCTCGGCCGGGCCCCAGTCGGCCAGCACCACCGCCCCGCCCCGCCGGACCGCCGGCAGGGCCGCGTCCAGGGCCGCCGCGGAGGGGGAGAAGGCCAGCAGCACGTCGTACGGGCGCGCGCCGTCCGGCGGGGCCGGGACCACCTCCAGCAGCCGCTCGCGCGCCAGCGCCCGCCGCGCCGGGTCCGCCTCCACCCCCGTGGCGGCTACTCCCCGCCCCGCGGCCAGCAGCAGGGCCAGGCCCGCCCCGCAGTCCAGGCCGAGCAGCCGGTCGCCCGGCCCGACCTCCAGCCGGTCGTAGACCGCTTCGTACAGCGGTACCAGCATCCGTTCCTGGATCTCCGCCCAGTCCCGGGCGACGAGCGTCGCCGTCGGCGTCGGTGTCATCGAAAGAGCGCTCCTGATTCCTTGTCGCCCCCTTGCCCCCGTTGCCAGAGAACTCCCCATTCGCCCCCGCGTCCAGAGGAGTGCGCCACCCGATTCACGCTCGACGCGCCCGGCGCCGTACCATTCGCGCCATGGCAAAGGCACCCGTTCTCACCCCCCAGGCGGAGGATTTCCCCCGCTGGTACCAGGATCTGATCAACAAGGCCGAGCTGGCCGACAACGGTCCGGTACGCGGCACCATGGTCATCCGACCGTACGGCTACGGGCTGTGGGAGCGGATGCAGCAGGAGATGGACGCGCGCATCAAGGACGCGGGCGCCCAGAACGCGTACTTCCCGCTGTTCATCCCGCAGTCGTACCTGACGCGCGAAGCCGAGCACGTCGAGGGCTTCGCCCCCGAGCTCGCCGTCGTCACGCACGGCGGCGGCAAGGAGCTCGAAGAGCCGGTCGTGGTCCGGCCCACCTCCGAGACGATCATCAACGACTACTTCTCGAAGTGGGTCCAGAGCTACCGCGACCTGCCCCTTCTGATCAACCAGTGGGCGAACGTGGTCCGCTGGGAGATGCGCCCGCGCGTCTTCCTCCGTACGAGTGAGTTCCTCTGGCAGGAGGGCCACACCGCCCACGCCACGTACGAGGACGCCCGCGACTACGCCGCCCGCATCCACACGGACGTGTACGGCGACTTCATGACGAACGTGCTCGGCATCGACGTCGTGCTCGGCCGCAAGACCGCCAAGGAGCGCTTCGCCGGCGCCATCAACACCCTCACCCTCGAGGGCATGATGGGCGACGGCAAGGCGCTGCAGCTGGGCACGAGCCACGAGCTCGGCACCAACTTCGCCAAGGCCTTCAACACGCAGTACCTGTCGAAGGAAGGCAAGCAGGAGCTCGTCTGGCAGACCTCGTGGGGCGTCTCGACCCGCATGGTCGGCGGTCTGATCATGTCCCACGGCGACGACAACGGCCTCCGCGTCCCGCCGCGCCTGGCGCACATCCAGGTCGTCGTCATGGCGATCAAGGGCGACGAGGCCGTCACCAAGGTCCGCGAGCTCGGCGCGCAGCTGAAGGCCGCCGGCCTCCGCGTGCACGTCGACGACCGCGTCGACACCCCCTTCGGCCGCCGTGCCGTGGACTGGGAGCTCAAGGGCGTACCGGTCCGCGTGGAGATCGGCCCCCGCGACCTGGAAGCCGGCACCGCGATGCTGGCCCGCCGGATCCCGGGCGGCAAGGAGCCCGTGCAGATCGACGCCCTCGCCGACCTGCTGCCCAAGGTCCTCGACGAGGACCAGGCGCAGCTGCTGCGCGAGTCCCGCGAGCGCCGCCTGGCCCGTACCTCCGACGTCTCCACCATCGAGGAGGCCGCCGAGGCCGCCATCGCCGGCGGCTGGGCGCGGATCCCGTGGGCCGACCTCGGCCCCGAGGGCGAGGCCAAGCTGGGCGAGCAGGCCGTCTCCGTACGCTGCCTGATCGCCGCGGACGGGTCGGTTCCGGAGGCGGACGACGCCCCCGGTACGCTCGCGATCGTCGCGCGCTCGTACTGATCGCCGCCGTCTGACCAGGGACCGGCCCCCGCGCACGGCACGAGCCGCGCGCCGGGGGCCGGTCCTGTTGGTCGACGTTACGTACCGACTCATCCTGGGATCGGCGCACCCGTCCTCGTCGCGACGCATGAGACTGAACTGACTGGTACGTGCAAAAAATTTGGAATGGCCCGGAATCGGAACACCGGGGCACCCCGGCTCGTTGTCACGACGTGAGCACGACACCACCTGTTCTCGCCGCAGAGCTGGCGCAGGCGTGGGCCGACATTCAGCGGTACCACCCCGAGCTGCCTGACCTTGCCGCGCCCGAGTCCCTGATCGGAGAGTCCTCGTCCGCCTGCGGCGCCGAGCTCTCCTTCGAGCGACTGCTGCACGAGGCAGTCCACGGCATCGCAGCCGCCCGAGGAGTGCGCGACACCTCGCGGGCAGGCCGCTACCACAACCGCAGATTCCTCGCGATCGCCGAGGAGATGGGGCTGGACCACTCCGACGAGCCGCACGCCAGCAGCGGCTTCTCCCTGGTCTCGCTCAATCCCGAGGCGAAGAAGCGCTACCGCCCCACCATGGAGCGCCTTCAGCGCGCGCTGAAGGCGCACACGGCCGCGACGGCCGCCGACACCAAGCGCAGCTTCCGCGGGCCGGCCGCCCGGCACGGCTCCTCCGGTGGCGGTGTCCGCGTCAAGGCGGTCTGCGACTGCGGGCGCAACGTGCGGGTGGTCCCCTCCGTGCTGGCCCAGGCGCCGATCGTGTGCGGCGGCTGTATGAAGCCGTTCCGCATCCCCGAGGTCGCCGTCTCGGCGGCCGCCTCCTGAGCCCGGCCGACTCCCCGCGAGAAGCGCCGCAGGCATGTGGCACAATGGCTAGCTGTACTCGACAGTCGCATAGGACCCCTCTCTCCTCCGGCTGACGCGTCCATCGGGCACCCGAGTACCGCAACCCCACGTGGCATCTCATGTGCCCAACCACGTCAAGTTCAGGAGACACCACTCCAGTGGCAGTCAAGATCAAGCTCAAGCGCCTCGGCAAGATTCGCCAGCCGCACTACCGCATCGTCGTCGCCGACGCCCGCACCCGCCGGGACGGTCGCGCGATCGAAGAGATCGGTATCTACCACCCGACCTACAACCCGTCGCGCATCGAGGTCAACGCCGAGCGTGCGCAGTACTGGCTGTCGGTCGGCGCCCAGCCCACCGAGGCTGTGCTCGCCATCCTGAAGCTGACCGGTGACTGGCAGGCGCACAAGGGCCTCCCGGCCCCCGCGCCGCTGCTGCAGCCGGAGACGAAGGAGAGCAAGCGTCGCTCCTTCGACGAGTTCGCCAAGGCCCTCGAGGGCATCGGCGAGACCAAGGGCGAGGCCATCACGCAGAAGGCGAAGAAGGCCGACAAGAAGGCGGACGAGGCTGAGGCCGCCGCCGAGTCGACCGAGGCCTGATCATGCTCGAGGAGGCTCTTGAGCACCTCGTAAAGGGCATTGTGGACAACCCCGACGAAGTGCAGGTCGCCTCGCGCAACCTGCGTCGTGGGCAGGTGCTCGAGGTCCGGGTTCACCCGGACGACCTCGGGAAGGTGATCGGCCGTAACGGCCGCACCGCGCGTGCCCTGCGTACCGTCGTGGGCGCCATCGGCGGCCGGGGGATCCGCGTCGACCTCGTCGACGTGGACCAGGTCCGCTGAGACTTGGTTCATTGAGAACGTGAATCACCGGCACGGGCCGGGGAGGGCATTCGTGCCCGCCCCGGCCCGTCGTCGTCTGAACAGGAGAACTAGGTGGAGCTGGTAGTCGCGCGGATCGGCCGCGCCCACGGGATCAAGGGTGAGGTCAGCGTCGAGGTGCGGACCGACGAGCCGGAGCTTCGGCTCTCGCCCGGTGCCGTCCTGCGGACCGAACCGGCGTCGGCGGGTCCGCTGACCATCGAGACGGGCCGCGTGCACAGCGGGAGGCTGATGCTCCGCTTCGCCGGCGTCAAGGACCGCACCGCCGCCGAGGGGCTGCGCAACATCCTGCTGATCGCCGACGTCGACCCCTCGGAGCTCCCCGAGGAAGAAGACGAGTACTACGACCACCAGCTGATGGACCTGGACGTGGTGCTGGAGGACGGTACCGAGATCGGCCGGATCACCGAGATCTCCCACCTGCCCTCGCAGGACCTCTTCATCGTCGAGCGTCCCGACGGCACCGAGGTGATGATCCCCTTCGTCGAGGAGATCGTCGCCGAGATCGACCTGGAGGAGCAGCGCTGCGTCATCACCCCGCCGCCCGGGCTGATCGACGACCGCGCCGAGATCGTCTCCACGCGTGACGACGGGGCCGAGGCCGGGGAAGAAGCCTGATGCGTCTCGACGTCGTCACGATCTTCCCCGAGTACCTGGAGCCGCTGAACGTCTCCCTCGTCGGCAAGGCGCGGGTCCGCGGGCAGCTCGACGTACACGTCCACGACCTGCGGGACTGGACGTACGACCGGCACAACACGGTCGACGACACCCCGTACGGCGGCGGCCCCGGCATGGTCATGAAGACCGAGCCGTGGGGCGAGGCCCTCGACGAGGCCCTGGCCGACGGATACGAGTCCGGCGCGCGCGGCCCGGTCATGGTCGTGCCCACGCCCAGCGGCCGCCCGTTCACCCAGGAACTGGCCGTCGAGCTCTCCGAGCGGCCCTGGCTGATCTTCACGCCGGCCCGGTACGAGGGCATCGACCGCCGGGTCATGGACGAGTACGCCACGCGCATGCCGGTCTACGAGGTCTCCATCGGCGACTACGTGCTGGCGGGCGGCGAGGCCGCCGTCCTGGTGGTCACCGAGGCCGTGGCCCGGCTGCTGCCCGGAGTGCTCGGCAACGCCGAATCGCACCGCGACGACTCCTTCGCACCCGGCGAGATGGCCAACCTGCTGGAGGGGCCGGTCTACACGAAGCCCCCGGAGTGGCGCGGCCGGGGCATCCCGGACGTGCTGCTCAGCGGCCACCACGGGAAGATCGCCCGCTGGCGCAGGGACGAGGCCTTCCGCCGCACCGCGCGGCACCGCCCCGACCTGATCGAGCGCTGCGAGGCCTCCGCCTTCGACAAGAAGGACCGCGAGATCCTGAGCATCCTGGGCTGGCGGCCCACCGCCGACGGCCGATTTTGGCGTAGGCCGGAGGCCGTGGAAGAATAGGCGGCTGCTGTGTGCTCGCGTGCGCCCCTGCCACAGGGGGACAGTCGCCCGCCGAGTGTCGCGGCTCCCGAATTCTCTCCGGAAACCCGCACCGGCGGCCTGTGGCGTCGTGCGAAGAAAGCAGACGAAGAACATGTCTCACCTGCTCGATGGCGTCAACGCCGCCTCGATCCGCTCCGACGTCCCGGCCTTCCGCCCGGGTGACACGATCAACGTGCACGTCCGCGTCATCGAGGGCAACCGCTCCCGTATCCAGCAGTTCAAGGGTGTTGTCATCCGTCGCCAGGGCTCTGGCGTCTCCGAGACCTTCACCGTTCGCAAGGTCTCCTTCAGCGTCGGCGTCGAGCGCACCTTCCCGGTGAACTCCCCGATCTTCGAGAAGATCGAGCTCGTCACCCGCGGTGACGTGCGTCGCGCCAAGCTGTACTTCCTCCGTGAGCTCCGCGGCAAGGCCGCGAAGATCAAGGAGAAGCGCGACCGCTGATCTCCTCTCCGGGTCCCGGAGGCGGCCGGATAGGCTCGCCCTCGATGGACACCGAAGCAGAGCTCACACAGCGCGGCCACTCCTCCCCCGAAACGGGGGAGGGGCGGCCGCGTTTTGCGTTGTGGGGACGCCGTGCGCTGCCCGGGTGGCGGGGCTTCCTGACCGTGCGGGGCGCCGCGGTGCTCGGCGTGCTCTGCACGGGCTTCCTGCTGCTGGTCAGCAACTTCGTCGTACAGCCCTTCAAGATCCCGAGCCGGTCGATGGAGCCGACGCTCCAGGTCGGGGACCGGGTGCTGGTGAACAAGCTGGCGTACCGTTTCGGCGACCGGCCCCGGCACGGGGACGTGGTGGTCTTCGACGGCACGGGGTCCTTCGTACGCGAGGGGCCCGAGGGAAATCCGATCGGCGAGGCCCTGCACGGCGCGGCCTCCGCACTCGGGATCGGCGAGCCGTCCGAGACCGACTTCGTGAAGCGGGTCGTGGGCGTCGGCGGGGACGACGTGGTGTGCTGCGACGCCGGCGGGCGGATCAAGGTGAACGGGGTCCCGATGGATGAGCCGTACCTGTACCCGGGCGACGCGCCCTCGAAGGTGCCCTTCCGGATCGTCGTACCCCTGGGGACCCTGTGGGTCATGGGTGATCATCGTTCCCAGTCCCGGGATTCCCGGGACCACCTGGGGGAACCGGGCGGGGGGATGGTGCCGGTGGAGAAGGTGATCGGGCGGGCCGACTGGATCGGCTGGCCGGTTTCGCGGTGGGGGTCGGCTCCCACGAGTCCCACGGCCCGTACGGAGACCGTGTCCACGGCGACACCGTCCTCCGGTGGCGGTCATGGGTAGCCGGGGGCGGCCCAGAGGCGGCCGGATCCCCGAGCCGGAGCCGGAGCCCGAGCCGAGGCGGACGCCCCAGCCCGCGCCCGCGTTCTGGCGTGCACCCGAGACTCCGGGCGGCCCCGGGCCCCGGCGGGAGCCCGGGCCCGCCGCGCCCGGGCCCGCCGCGCCCGGGCCCGCCGCGCCCGAGCCTGCCGCGCCCGAGCCCGCCGCGGTCCCCGAGCGGCCGGTGCGGGAGCCCGGGTCGCGGCGAGGTGCCAAGGCGCAACCCGTCGCGGCCGAGAGCGGCGGCCGGGCCGAGCGGCGCCGGCTGGCCCGGCGGGTCAAGCGGCGCAGGCGCACCCGCCGGGTGGGCGAGGTGCCGCTGCTGATCATCGTGGCGCTGTGCATAGCGCTCGTCCTCAAGACCTTCCTCGTGCAGGCCTTCTTCATCCCGTCCGGATCCATGGAGCAGACGATCCGGATCGGCGACCGGGTGCTGGTCGACAAGCTGACGCCGTGGTTCGGCTCCAAGATCGAGCGCGGCGACGTCGTGGTGTTCAAGGACCCCGGCGGCTGGCTCAAGGGCGAGGCCGCGCGCCCGCCCGAGGATCCGGTCGGCGTCAAGCAGATCAAGGAGACGCTGACCTTCATCGGCCTGCTGCCCTCGGCCGACGAACAGGACCTGATCAAGCGGGTCATCGGCGTCGGCGGCGACACCGTCGTGTGCTGCGACGCCAAGGGCCGCGTCACCGTCAACGGGACGGCGCTCGATGAGCCGTACGTGAGTCCCGGCAACGCCCCCTCCGAAATCCGGTTCGAGGTACGGGTGCCCCGCGGGCGGCTCTTCGTGATGGGCGATCACCGGGCGAATTCGGCCGATTCCCGTTTCCACCTCGACGAGGCCTTCGACGGCACCATCGACGAGAAGGGCGTCGTGGGGCAAGCCGTCGTCATCGCCTGGCCGTTCGACCACTGGCGCAAGCTCGAACAGCCCGTGACCTTCCGTTCGGTTCCCGATCCTGCCCCGAGCGGGCGACGCGGCCGCCGACGGCGCCGCCCCGGGCCGCCGTTCGCATAGTGTGTCCTCGGTCTCCCGCGCCTTAGGGAACTCCCGCTCGTTAAGGGAGGGGAGGGCCCGTATGCGATTCGGCGCGGGCGGCGATCTGCGAGGTTGAGGAGTGGATGTGGGGGATGTGGCGGTAGGCGCGCGATCCGGTCGCGATGAAGGCGAGGAGCGGCCGGACGATGCCGAGCGCGAGGCCGAGGACAGTGGTGCCGAGGCGAAGCCGCACCGCTCGTTCTGGAAGGAGCTCCCGCTCCTCATCGGCATCGCCCTGCTGCTCGCCCTGCTGATCAAGACCTTCCTGGTGCAGGCGTTCTCGATCCCGTCCGACTCGATGCAGAACACCCTGCAGCGCGGCGACCGGGTGCTCGTGGACAAGCTGACCCCGTGGTTCGGCTCGGAGCCCGAGCGCGGCGAGGTCGTGGTCTTCCACGACCCGGCGAGCTGGCTGGCCGGGGAGCCCACCCCGGAGCCCAACTTCGCGCAGCAGATCCTCAGCAAGATCGGCCTGATGCCGTCCGCGGACGAGAAGGACCTGATCAAGCGGACCATCGCCATCGGCGGTGACACGGTCGAGTGCAAGAAGGGCGGACCGGTCGTCGTCAACGGCAAGGAGCTCGACGAGCCGTACATCTACCCGGGCAACACCCCGTGCGACGACGCCCCGTTCGGTCCGATCACGGTGCCCAAGGGCAAGATCTGGGTGATGGGCGACCACCGGCAGAACTCGCAGGACTCCCGCTACCACATGCAGGACTCCACCCAGGGCTTCGTGCCGGTCGACAAGGTCGTCGGGCGGGCCGTGGTCGTGGCCTGGCCGATCACCCGCTGGGCGACCCTGCCCATCCCGGACACCTTCGACCAGCCGGGCATCGGCAACCAGACCAAGGCGACCGCGCTGGGCCTCGGGGCCGCCGGCCTCGCGCCCGTCGGGCTCGGTCCGGCCGCGCTGGGCCTGGCCGGAGCGGTTCCGGTCGTGATGTGGCGCCGGCGGAGGCTGACCAGCGGGACTACCGGCAGGTAGGGTGCCGCCCAGGTCGTCGATCCCGGAAGTGTGGGGGCGCTGCAATGGGCGAAACACTGAATACGCAGACAAGCGGTACCGAGGGCATACGCGGTACCGGAGCAACACGCGGTGGCAAGGGCGGCCGCGGCGGTCTCGGCAACGTGCTGTCGGGAGTCGCCGTGGCCGTCGGCTTCGTCCTCTTCCTGGGCGCCTTCGCCTGGGGGGCCTTCACCTACCGGCCGTACACGGTGCCGACCGACTCGATGATGCCGACGGTGAACCCCGGGGACCGCGTGATCGCCCAGCGCATCGACGGCGGTCAGGTGCGGCGCGGCGACGTCGTCGTGTTCATCGACCACGCGTGGAGCGACTCGCCCATGGTCAAGCGCGTCGTCGCCGTCGGCGGCGACACCGTGAAGTGCTGCGGGGCGGGCGGCCGCCTCACCGTCAACGGCCAGGAGCTCGACGAGCCGTACCTCGAGCACGCCCTGCCCGAGGGGGAGCCCGCGAACAGCGCCGCCGTGCCGGCCTCCGACACTCCCTTCGAGGTCACGGTGCCCGAGGGCAACCTCTTCCTGCTGGGCGACCGGCGCGCCGCCTCGCTCGACTCCCGGTCCCACCTCCAGGAGGCCGGCCAGGGCACCGTGCCGCGGTCCGCGGTCCAGGCCCGGGTCGACGCCCTCGCCTGGCCCACGGTGAAGATGCTGGAGCGGCCCGCCACGTACGCCTCCCTTCCCGGGGGGATCTCGCGGCCGGGGCCGCTGCGCCTCCAGGTGGCCGCGGTGCTGGCCGGAGCCGCACTGGTGGTGCTGGGGGCCGCGTACGGGCCCGTCGCACGGGTCCTGGGGCGCGGGCGGCGGCGGGAGCCGGCCGGTGCCCGCTGAGGCGGCCGCCGCGGGCGGGCCCCGCAAGGTGTCCCGGGTGATCCTGCTGGACCCCGCGGACCGGATCCTGCTGCTGCACGGATTCGAACCGGACAATCCCGCGGACCACTGGTGGTTCACCCCGGGCGGCGGGCTCGAAGGCGGCGAGACCAGGGAGCAGGCCGCGCTGCGGGAGCTCGCCGAGGAGACGGGGATCACAGAGGTGGATCTGGGTCCGGTGCTGTGGCAGCGGTACTGCTCGTTCCCGTTCGACGGGCGGCGCTGGGAGCAGGACGAGTGGTACTACCTGGCCCGGACCGCGCGGACGCGGACCGAGATGAGCGGGCTCACCGAGCTGGAGCGACGCAGCGTCAGCGGTGCAAGGTGGTGGACCTCCGAGGAACTTCTCTCGGCCCATGAGACGGTGTACCCGACCAGACTCGCCGAGCTGCTCCGTACGCTGCTCGACGACGGTCCCCCGGGTGAGCCGGTGGTCCTGGCCCCGGAAATCGTTTAGGGGCGCAGGGGCCTGGCGCACAATAGGGGGACGCACGGCTGAAGGGGAACATGCCATGAGCGCCGAGGACCTCGAGAAGTACGAGACCGAGATGGAGCTGAAGCTCTATCGCGAGTACCGCGACGTCGTCGGGCTGTTCAAGTACGTGATCGAGACCGAACGTCGTTTCTACCTCACGAACGACTACGAGATGCAGGTGCACTCGGTCCAGGGGGAGGTGTTCTTCGAGGTCACGATGGCCGACGCCTGGGTGTGGGACATGTACCGGCCGGCCCGCTTCGTGAAGCAGGTGCGGGTGCTGACCTTCAAGGACGTGAACATCGAGGAGCTCAACAAGAGCGATCTCGAGCTGCCGGGCAGCTGACGCCCGGCCCTTCGCCGCCCGTACGCACTCCCGCGCCCACCGCCCCGGCCCTCCCGGTTTCACCCTCAAGGGTGAGGGGGTTGTCCACAATGCCCTCGCTGTCCACCAAGATCCACAGGGTGGGCGGGGCCGCGGGATCGTCGGGGGCGGAGGTGGTGCCCGATGAACGCGAAGGGCGTGGCACAGCAGGCGTTGGGGCGGTACGGCGAGGAGCTCGCGGCGCGGCGGCTGACCGAGGCCGGCATGACGGTGATCGCGCGGAACTGGCGGTGCCGCAGCGGGGAGATCGACATCGTCGCGCGGGACGGGGACGCCCTCGTCGTGTGCGAGGTCAAGACGCGGCGGGCGGGGGATTTCGAACACCCCATGGCCGCCGTCCGCCCCGGCAAGGCCGAGCGACTGCGCCGGCTCGCCGGGCGCTGGCTCGCCGACCACGGCGGACCGCCCCCGGGCGGGGTGCGGATCGACCTCGTGGGAGTCCTGCTGCCGCGGCGCGGTGCGGCCGTGGTGGAGCACGTCCGGGGGGTGGCGTGATGGGGTTCGCGCGAGCCTGCTCGGTGGCCCTGGTGGGTGTCGACGGGGTGGTGGTGGAGGTCCAGGCGGATCTGGAGCCCGGGCTCGCCGCTTTCACCCTGGTGGGGCTGCCCGACAAGACCTTGACCGAGAGCCGGGACCGGGTGCGGGCCGCCGTCGTGAACTCGGGCGCGACCTGGCCGCAGAAGAAGCTCACGGTCGGGCTGAGCCCGGCTTCCGTACCGAAATCGGGTGCGGGGTTCGACCTGGCCGTCGCGGCCGCCGTGCTGGGCGCCGCCGAGGTGGTGGAGCCCGCCGCCATCGCCGATCTGGTGCTCATCGGGGAGCTGGGGCTGGACGGCCGGGTGCGGCCGGTGCGGGGCATCCTGCCGGCGGTCCTCACCGCGGCCGACGCCGGGTACCGGAACGTGGTGGTGCCGCAGCAGTGCGCCGCCGAAGCCATGCTCGTCCCGGACGTCAGCGTGCTGGGAGTGCGCAGCCTGCGCCAGCTGATCGCGGTGCTCACCGACGGGGAGGTCCCCGAGGAGGAACCACCGGATCCGCCGGGGCGGCCCGATCCGATGCTGGCCGGGCTGGTGGTCCCGGGCGCGGGCCTCGGCACCGGGATCTCCCGCGGCGCGGGCCGGGCCGGGGAGGGGGAGCCCCCGGACTTCCCCGACCTCTCCGACGTCGCCGGGCAGCACGGCGCCCGCCGGGCCCTGGAGGTGGCCGCCGCCGGGGGTCACCACCTCTTCCTCAGCGGACCGCCGGGAGCCGGCAAGACGATGCTGGCCGAGCGGATCCCCTGGATCCTCCCGCCGCTCTGCCGGCAGGACTCCCTGGAGGTCACGGCCGTGCACTCGGTCGCCGGGGTGCTGCCGCCCGGGGAACCGCTGGTCGCCCGGCCCCCGTACTGCGCACCGCACCATTCGGCGACCATGCAGTCCCTGGTCGGCGGCGGAGCGGGGGTACCGCGACCCGGGGCGGTCTCCCTGGCCCACCGGGGGGTGCTGTTCCTGGACGAGGCCGCCGAGTTCAGCACCAAGGCGCTGGACGCGCTGCGCCAGCCCCTCGAATCGGGGCACGTGGTGATCGCCCGGGCCGCCGGGGTGGTGCGGCTGCCGGCCAGGTTCCTGATGGTCCTCGCGGCGAACCCCTGCCCGTGCGGGCGCCACACCCTGCTCGGGGCCGGCTGCGAATGCCCGTCATCGGTGATCCGGCGCTACCAGGCCAGGCTGTCGGGGCCGTTGCTTGACCGGGTGGACCTGCGGGTGGAGGTCGAGCCGGTCACCCGCTCCGACCTGCTGGGGCGCGGGGGCCGCGGGGAGTCCACCGAGGTCGTCGCCGACCGGGTGCGGGAGGCCAGGGAGCGCAGCGCGGCCCGGCTCGCCGACACCCCGTGGCGGCTCAACGCCGAGGTGCCCGGGCACGAGCTGCGCACCCGCTGGCAGGCGGCCCCCGGGGCGCTGGCCCAGGCCGAGCGGGATCTGGAGCGCGGACTGCTCACCGCCCGCGGGCTGGACCGGGTGCTGCGGGTGGCCTGGACCGTGGCCGACCTGCGCGGCCGGGACCGCCCCGAGGCCCTGGACGTGGCCGTCGCCCTCGAACTGCGCACCGGCATCGCCCGCGGGGCGGCCCTGGCCATGGGGGCGCAGTCATGAGCGCCCCGGAGGAGCCCGGGCAGCCGCCCGGAGCCGGCCCGGCGGCCGAGCCCGACCCGACCGCCGGGAGGCGGGCGGCGAGTGGGCTCGGGGCGGTCGACGGGTCAGGCCCGGCGGCCGAGCACGACCCGGAGCTGCTGGCGCGGGCCGCGCTGACCCGGGTGTTGGAGCCCGGGGAGGAGCACGGCGGGCGGTGGCTGCGCGAGCACGGCGCCGTCGGGCTGATACGGCTGCTGACCGGTCCGGACACCGCGGCGGCGGCCCTGGCCGGGGTGGGGGAGCAAAGGCTCGTGGGCTACCGCAGACGGGCCGCGCTCGCCGACCCCCGGCGGGACCTGGCGGCGGCCGCCCGCAGCGGCGGGCGGTTCGTCTGCCCCGGCTCCCCGCAGTGGCCGACCCAGCTCGACGACCTCGGCGACGCCCGGCCCATCGGGCTCTGGCTGCGGGGCCGGCCGGACCTGCGGACCTGGGCGCTGCGCTCCGTCGCCGTGGTCGGCGCCCGGGCCTGCACCCCGTACGGCGCGCACATGGCCCAGACCCTGGCCGCCGGACTCGCCGAGCGGGGCTGGGTGGTGGTCTCGGGAGCGGCGTACGGGGTCGACGGCGCGGCCCATCGAGGGGCCCTCGCCTCGGGCGGCGCCACCGCCGCGGTGCTCGCCTGCGGGGTGGACGTCGCCTACCCGCGCGGCCACGCCGAGTTGCTCGGCCGGATCGCCGCGCAGGGGCTGGTGCTGGGGGAGCTGCCGCCCGGCAGCCACCCGACCCCGAGCCGGTTCGTGCTGCGCAACCGGGTCATCGCCGCACTGACCCGGGGCACCGTGGTGGTCGAGGCGGCCCACCGCAGCGGCTCCCTGGTGACGGCCCGGCGGGCCCAGCAGCTCGGGCGGTTCACCATGGGCGTCCCCGGCGCGGCCACCAGCGGGCTCTCGGGCGGGGTGCACGAACTGCTGCGCGGCGAGGCCGTGCTCGTCACGGACGCCGCCGAAGTGGTCGAGCTCGTCGGCGGCATGGGCGAACTGGCCCCAGAACGGCGCGGCCCGGTGCTCGCCCGGGACCTGCTGGACCGCGACACCGCCCGCGTGCTCGAAGCCATGCCGGCGGCCGGCCGCCTCGTGCACGCGGACCAAGTGGCCCTCGCCGCCGGCACCGGCACCGATGAAGTCATCGGCAGACTGTACGAACTTCACTCTCTGGGGTTCGTCGAACGGCAGGGCGAGGTCTGGCAGTTGACCACACAATCACCTGAAGGAGGCACACAAACCGGTGGCGCCCGGCGAGGCGGTCATTGACCTGGGGTGTTCCGGTGAAAGAGTGAAGCCGATGAGAGACGCGGTCTCCCCGGTGGCAGCCGCCGGGACCGAGCGCCAGGCGCCGGTCCCGGGTCGCCCGCGCGAGTCAGGACGCCCCGGTGCCCCTGCGCGATCCCGTACTCTTCGCGCACCGCGACACTTCCGTCACGCTACGCTCCCAAGGAATCCCGCTCCGACAAAGGCGAAGCATGCCCCAGCACACCTCAGGGTCTGACCGCGCTGCGGTGCCCCCCGCTGCCCGCGGCAGCGTGCGGACCACCGCGCCCTCGTCCCTCGAGGTGCTGTGGCGCTCGTACAAGGAGAGCGGTGACGAGCGGCTGCGGGAGCAGCTGATCCTGCACTACTCGCCCCTGGTGAAGTACGTGGCCGGCCGGGTCAGCGTGGGCCTGCCGCCCAATGTGGAGCAGGCCGACTTCGTCTCCTCCGGCGTCTTCGGGCTGATCGACGCCATCGAGAAGTTCGACATCGAGCGGTCCATCAAGTTCGAGACGTACGCGATCACCCGCATCCGCGGCGCGATGATCGACGAACTGCGCGCCCTGGACTGGATCCCGCGCTCGGTCCGGCAGAAGGCGAGGGCCGTGGAGCGGGCCTACGCCACCCTCGAAGCCCAGCTGCGCCGCACCCCGACCGAGCACGAGGTCGCCGGCGAGATGGGCATCGCCGTGGAGGAACTCCACGCCGTGTTCAGTCAGTTGTCGCTGGCCAACGTGGTCGCCCTGGAGGAGCTGCTGCACGTCGGCGGCGAGGGCGGCGACCGCCTCTCGCTGATGGACACCCTGGAGGACACCGCCGCCGACAACCCGGTGGAGGTGGCCGAGGACCGCGAGCTGCGCAGGCTCCTGGCCGGGGCGATCAACACCCTGCCGGAACGCGAGAAGACCGTGGTCACGCTGTACTACTACGAGGGCCTGACGCTGGCCGAGATCGGCAACGTCCTGGGCGTCACCGAGAGTCGGGTCAGCCAGATCCACACCAAGTCGGTGCTCCAGCTGCGGGCCAAGCTGGCGGACGTGGGCCGGTGAGCTTGCGGCACCTCCGTAGAGTGGACGTGTGCCCAGGATTCGAGCGGCCTCCGTGGCCGAGCACCGGTCGATGCAGCGCGGCGCCCTGCTGGACGCCGCGCGCTCCCTGTTGTCCGAAGGCGGGACGGAAGCGCTGACCTTCCCCGCCCTGGCGGAGCGCACCGGCCTCGCCCGGTCCTCCGTGTACGAGTACTTCCGCTCCCGCGCGGCCGTGGTCGAAGAGCTGTGCGCGGTGGACTTCCCCGTGTGGGCCGCCGAGATCGAGGCGGCGATGGAGCGGGCCGGGTCTCCTGAGGCCAAGATCGAGGCCTACGTACGGAGCCAGCTGGGGCTGGTCGGGGACCGGCGGCACCGGGCGGTGGTCGCGATCTCGGCCAGTGAGCTGGACGCGGGGGCGCGGGAGAAGATCCGTGCCGCGCACGGCGGGCTCGTGGCGATGATCGTGGAGGCGCTGGGCGCCCTCGGGCACGAGCAGCCCCGGCTCGCGGCGATGCTGCTACAGGGGGTCGTCGACGCGGCCGTGCGGCGCATCGAGCTGGGCGCCGCCGAGGATCCCGGTGTGGTCACCGAAGCCGCCGTGGCCATGGCCCTGAGGGGCGTGCGGGGCTGAGGCCCCGAACGCCGGCGGGGCCGGGTCCGGCAGGAGTCGTGGCGCCGGGCGCGGGAGGAGGGTCAGGGGGTTCAGGTACGTCGTGCCTGACAGGAGGCCCCAGTGGAGGCAGGGGCCGCCGCAGTGCGTGCCCTCCGTGAGGACCGCCACCACCTGGCCCGTCGTGACCTCCTCGCCCTCCGCGACCAGCGGCCGGACCGGTTCGTACGTGGTGCGCAGGCCGCCCGGGAGGGTCAGGGACAGGACCCCGCGCCCGGCCACCGGGCCCGCGTAGTACACCCGCCCCGGGCCGACCGCCCTGATCGGCGCGCCCACCGGGGCGGCCAGGTCCACCCCGCGGTGCCCGGCCGCGTACGGGGTCGGGGGCGGATCCCACCAGCGGGCCACCACCAGGGGCGGCGGGAGCGGCCGGGCCCCGGGAACGAGCGCCTGGGCCAGGGTCAGGAGCAGCGTGAGCAGCAGTGTCGTCATACCGTCCAGGTTGCCGCCCGGTCGCGCAGCGTGAGCGGGCCTGTGGACAACCGGCCGGGTGTGGACAACGGCGTCACCTGGCATACCGCCCGGTCCCGTACACTTCTTACGGCGATCCGGGTCACCGGGTCGACTTCGCACGCCCCAGCACCAGCCGCTCAGGCCAGGTGGAAGCGTCTCTCGGTCCCCTTCGTCGGGGGCAGGACGCGGTGGGGCGTCAGGAACCAAACCGAGAAACCAAGGAGATGGCCATGGCCGTCGTAACGATGCGGGAGCTGCTGGAAAGCGGCGTCCACTTCGGTCACCAGACCCGTCGCTGGAACCCGAAGATGAAGCGCTTCATCTTCACCGAGCGCAACGGCATCTACATCATCGACCTGCTCCAGTCGCTGTCGTACATCGACCGCGCCTACGAGTTCGTCAAGGAGACCGTCGCCCACGGCGGCTCCATCATGTTCGTCGGTACCAAGAAGCAGGCCCAGGAGGCCATCGCCGAGCAGGCGACGCGCGTTGGTATGCCGTACGTCAACCAGCGCTGGCTGGGTGGCATGCTCACCAACTTCTCCACCGTCTACAAGCGCCTCCAGCGTCTGAAGGAGCTTGAGGCGATCGACTTCGAGGACGTCGCCGCCTCGGGTCTCACCAAGAAGGAGCTCCTGGTCCTCTCCCGCGAGAAGACCAAGCTGGAGAAGACCCTCGGTGGTATCCGCGAGATGTCGAAGGTCCCCAGCGCCGTCTGGATCGTCGACACCAAGAAGGAGCACATCGCCGTCGGTGAGGCGCGCAAGCTCCACATCCCGGTCGTCGCGATCCTCGACACCAACTGTGACCCCGACGAGGTCGACTACAAGATCCCGGGCAACGACGACGCGATCCGCTCCGTCACCCTGCTCACCCGCGTGATCGCCGACGCCGTCGCCGAGGGCCTCATCGCCCGCTCCGGCGCTGCGACCGGCGACTCGAAGCCGGGCGAGAAGGCCGCCGCCGAGCCGCTCGCCGAGTGGGAGCGCGACCTGCTCGAGGGCGAGAAGAAGGACTCCGCCGACGAGTCTGCTGAGGCCGCCCCGGCCGAGGCCGCTGTCGAGGCCCCCGCGGCCGAGGCCGTCGTCGAGGCTCCGGCCGCCGACACCGAGCAGGCCTGACCCTCTGAGAGAGCCCGGCGTTCATCCGCCGGGCACTCGCAGCACGGACGATGACGGCGGGGGAGCCGCGCCTGGGGCGCGCTCCTCCGCCGTTCACCCGTAGATCTACGACTTCGAGAGAGAATCACAGACTCATGGCGAACTACACCGCCGCTGACGTCAAGAAGCTCCGCGAGCTCACCGGCGCCGGCATGCTGGACTGCAAGAACGCGCTGGTCGACTCCGACGGTGACGTCGACAAGGCCGTCGAGGCGCTCCGTATCAAGGGTCAGAAGGGCGTCGCCAAGCGCGAGGGCCGTTCTGCCGAGAACGGTGCCGTCGTGTCCCTCATCGCCGACGACAACACCTCCGGTGTCATCGTCGAGCTGAAGTGCGAGACGGACTTCGTCGCGAAGGGCGAGAAGTTCCTCGCCGTCGCCAACGAGCTGGCCGCGCACGTCGCCGCCACCTCCCCGGCCGACATCGAGACGCTCCTCGCGTCCGAGATCGCCCCCGGCAAGACCGTCACGGCCTTCGTGGACGAGGCGAACGCCAACCTCGGCGAGAAGATCGTCCTGGACCGCTTCGCGCAGTTCACCGGCGGTTACGTCGCGTCGTACATGCACCGCACCATGCCCGACCTGCCGTTCCAGATCGGTGTCCTGGTCGAGCTCGACAAGGAGAACGCCGAGGTCGCCCGCGGCGTCGCGCAGCACATCGCCGCGTTCGCGCCGAAGTGGCTGTCCGCCGAGGACGTCCCGGCCGAGGTCGTCGAGTCCGAGCGCCGCGTCGCCGAAGAGGTCACCCGCGCGGAGGGCAAGCCCGAGGCCGCCCTCCCGAAGATCGTCGAGGGTCGTGTCAACGGCTTCTTCCGCGACAACACGCTCCTTGGCCAGGCGTACGCGCTGGACGCCAAGAAGTCCGTCCAGAAGGTTCTGGACGAGGCCGGTGTCACCCTGGTGCGTTTCTCGCGCATCAAGGTCGGCATCTGAGTCCGTCCTGACAACGACGGACACCGGACCCCGGTAGGGTCTGAAGCAGTCGTCCGCGTGCGCGCGGAACGACCGCAGATCTGACGAGGAGGCCATTGCCGTAGAGGGAACCGCGAGGACCCACCGGCAATGGCCTTCTTCGTATGTGCACGAGGAGATCTCCATGAATCAGGGCGTGGACCCCCACACCGCTTCCGACGACAAGAGCGACCACGACAAGAAGGGCCGCCGCTTCATGCTGAAGCTGTCGGGCGAAGCCTTCTCCGGTGGTGGAGGACTGGGCGTCGACCCCGACGTCGTCCATGCCATCGCGCGCGAAATCGCCGCGGTGGTCCGTGACGGCGCGGAGATCGCCGTCGTGATCGGCGGCGGAAACTTCTTCCGCGGCGCCGAACTCCAGCAGCGCGGCATGGACCGTGCGCGGTCCGACTACATGGGCATGCTCGGCACCGTCATGAACTGCCTCGCCCTCCAGGACTTCCTGGAGAAGGAAGGCATCGACTCCCGTGTGCAGACCGCCATCACCATGGGCCAGGTCGCGGAGCCGTACATCCCGCTGCGCGCCGTACGGCACCTGGAGAAGGGCCGCGTCGTGATCTTCGGCGCCGGCATGGGCATGCCGTACTTCTCCACCGACACCACGGCCGCCCAGCGGGCCCTGGAAATCGACGCCGAGGCCCTGCTCATGGGCAAGAACGGCGTCGACGGGGTCTACGACTCCGACCCGAAGAAGAACCCCGACGCGGTGAAGTTCGACGCGCTGGAGTACAGCGAGGTGCTGTCCCGCGACCTCAAGGTCGCCGACGCCACCGCCATCACGCTGTGCCGCGACAACAAGCTGCCGATCCTGGTCTTCGAGCTGCTCGCCGAGGGCAATATCGCCCGCGCCGTCAAGGGTGAGAAGATCGGCACGCTCGTGAGCGACCAGGGCACCCGGGCCTGAGCGTTCCGACGCCGGGCCCGGCCCCACTGGGCCGAGCCCGCCCCGCCCGCCTGAACCATCCATATCTGACATGCAGGAGCACGTGGTGATCGAAGAAATCCTCCTCGAGGCCGAGGAGAAGATGGAGAAGGCCGTCGTCGTCGCCAAGGAAGACTTCGCCGCGATCCGCACCGGTCGTGCGCACCCGGCGATGTTCAACAAGATCGTGGCGGACTACTACGGCGCCATCACGCCCATCAACCAGCTCGCCTCCTTCTCGGTGCCCGAGCCGCGCATGGCGATCGTGACCCCGTTCGACAAGAGCGCCCTGCGCAACATCGAGCAGGCCATCCGCGACTCCGACCTGGGCGTCAACCCCAGCAACGACGGCAATATCATCCGGGTGACCTTCCCCGAGCTGACGCAGGACCGCCGCAAGGAGTACATCAAGGTCGCGCGCACCAAGGCCGAGGACTCCAAGGTCTCGATCCGCGCCGTCCGCCGCAAGGCGAAGGACTCCCTCGACAAGCTCGTCAAGGACAAGGAGTCCGGCGAGGACGAGGTGCGCCGCGCGGAGAAGGAGCTCGACGACACCACCGCGAAGTACGTCGCGCAGGTCGACGAGCTGCTCAAGCACAAGGAAGCCGAGCTCCTCGAGGTCTGATGAACGACTCTCCCTGGGCCACGGAGCCGGTTCCGGCGGGTCCCGCATACGATGCGCTGGTGGGCCCGCACACTCGGCCCATGCCCATCGTGCCCGATGCCGCCGGCCGTGACTTCGACGACCGGGAAGCACGCGATCGGGGGGCCGCCACCGACGGCGGCCCCCCGTTCCGCGCCGAGACGCCGCCGCAGGAGCCCATGCCCAGCCCCCCGCCCCCGCCCTCGCCGGCCCCGCAGGACGCCACGCCCCCGCCGAAGAAGCGGGCGGGGCGAGACCTGCGTGCCGCCATAGGGGTCGGTGTCGGCCTCGGTGCGGTGATCTTCGCTTCGCTGTTCATCGTCAAGGCGGTCTTCGTCGGCGTCATCGTCGTCGCGGTCGTCGTGGGCCTGTGGGAGCTCACCTCCCGGCTCCAGGAGAAGAAGGGCATCAAGGCGCCGCTCGTCCCGCTCGCGGTCGGCGGCGCCGCCATGGTCATCGCCGGATACGTCCGGGGGGCCGAGGGTGCCTGGGTGGCCATGGCCCTGACCGCGCTGGCGGTCCTGGTCTGGCGGATGACCGAACCGCCCGAGGACTACCTCAAGGACGTCACGGCGGGCGTCTTCGCGGCGTTCTACGTGCCCTTCCTGGCCACCTTCGTCGCGATGCTGCTCACCGCGGACGACGGGCCGGAGCGCGTGGTCACGTTCCTGCTGCTGACCGTGGTCAGCGACACCGGGGCGTACGCGGTGGGCTGGCGCTTCGGCAAGACCAAGCTGGCGCCGCGCATCAGCCCCGGCAAGACCCGCGAGGGCCTGTTCGGCGCGGTGGCCTTCGCGATGGCGGCCGGCGCTCTCTGCATGGAGTTCCTGATCGACGGCGGCATCTGGTGGCAGGGCCTGCTGCTCGGTCTCGCGGTCGCGGTCAGCGCCACGCTGGGCGACCTCGGCGAGTCGATGATCAAGCGGGACCTGGGCATCAAGGACATGGGCACGCTCCTCCCGGGCCACGGCGGCATCATGGACCGGCTCGACTCCTTGCTGCCGACCGCCCCGGTGGTGTGGCTGCTGCTCGCCGCGTTCGTCGGCACCGGCTGAAACGGGGCTCCCGCGGCTTCCGGCCGGCGGGCTGTTCACCAGGGCAACCCCGCTGAGCTGGGACGACGTACGTCTGAAGGCTTTGGGTGGGTCCGGGCGGTTACTCTTGAAAGGCGCGCTGCTTCTGCGGCGCGCCTTTCGTCTTACGAGGAGTACCAGCCATGGCCCGCCCTGTCCCGGGAGAGCTCACCTTCGTCGCCCCTCGCGGGGCCAAGAAGCCGCCCCGGCACCTCGCCGACCTCACGCCCGAGGAGCGTCGCGAGGCGGTCGCCGCGATCGGCGAGAAGCCCTTCCGGGCCAAGCAGCTCTCGCAGCACTACTTCGCCCGGTACGCGCACGACCCGGCCGAGTGGACCGACATCCCGGCGGGCTCGCGGGAGAAGCTCCAGCAGGAACTGCTGCCCGACCTGATGAGCGTCATCCGGCACATCTCGTGCGACGACGACACCACGCGCAAGACCCTGTGGAAGCTGCACGACGGCACGCTCGTCGAGTCCGTGCTGATGCGCTACCCCGACCGGGTCACCATGTGCATCTCCTCGCAGGCCGGCTGCGGCATGAACTGCCCGTTCTGCGCCACCGGCCAGGCGGGCCTGGACCGCAACCTGTCCACCGCCGAGATCGTCCACCAGATCGTCGACGGCATGCGCGCGCTGCGCGACGGCGAGGTTCCCGGCGGCCCGGCCCGGCTGTCCAACATCGTCTTCATGGGCATGGGCGAGCCGCTGGCCAACTACAAGCGGGTCGTCGGCGCGATCCGCCGCCTCACCGACCCCGAGCCCGACGGCCTGGGCTTGTCGCAGCGCGGCATCACCGTCTCCACCGTCGGCCTGGTCCCGGCGATGCTGCGCTTCGCCGACGAGGGCTTCAAGTGCCGCCTCGCGGTCTCGCTGCACGCGCCGGACGACGAGCTGCGCGACACCCTCGTCCCCGTGAACACCCGCTGGAAGGTCCGCGAGGTCCTCGACGCGGCGTGGGAGTACGCCGAGAAGTCCGGCCGCCGGATCTCCATCGAGTACGCCTTGATCCGCGACATCAACGACCAGGCCTGGCGCGGCGACCTCCTCGGCCGACTGCTCAAGGGCAAGCGCGTCCACGTCAACCTGATCCCGCTGAACCCGACGCCGGGCTCGAAGTGGACCGCCTCGCGTCCCGAGGACGAGAAGGCCTTCGTGGAGGCCATCGCCCGCCACGGCGTGCCGGTGACCGTACGGGACACCCGCGGCCAGGAGATCGACGGCGCCTGCGGTCAGCTCGCCGCGAGCGAGCGGTAGGCTGACCCGCGTATATCTGAATACTCATATTCCGACAGGGGAGCGCCACAGCGCTGAGAGTGCGGCACCACGCTTCTAGGACGAGCACAGCGGCCGCAGACCCTCTGAACCTTGCCCAGGTCATTCTGGGTAGGAAGTTCGGTCACCACCTCAAGCTGTTGCGCCCTGCCCGGGCGCCCGCTCCACCGGAGCGCCCGGGCAGGGCCGCGTCTTCTCCTGGTCAACCCAGGAGGAATGTTCCGTGAGCACCACCAGGAAGATCGCGGGTGCGGCGCTGGCCGCGGCCCTCGGTGTCAGCACGCTCGCCGCGTGCGGCGGCGCCAAGACCAAGGACGAGTCCGCGGCCGGCGCGAGCGATGCGCCGAAGTCCAAGACGGTCACGCTCGTCTCGCACGACTCCTTCAACGTGACCGACACGGTCCTCAAGGAGTTCGAGCAGCAGAGCGGCTACACCGTCAAGGTCCTGAAGTCCGGGGACGCGGGCGCCGCCCTCAACCAGGAGATCCTCACCAAGGGCTCCCCGCGCGGCGACGTCTTCTTCGGTGTGGACAACACGCTCCTCTCGCGCGCCCTCGACAACGGGATCTTCACGCCGTACGAGGCCAAGGGCCTGGCCGACGTGAAGCCCGAGTACGTGCTCGACAAGGAGCACCGGGTCACCCCGATCGACTCCGGCGACATCTGCGTCAACTACGACAAGGCGTACTTCGCCGACAAGAAGCTCGCCCCGCCGCAGACGCTGGACGACCTGGTCAAGCCGGAGTACAAGAACCTGCTGGTCACCGAGAACGCGGCGACCTCCTCGCCGGGCCTCGGCTTCCTGCTCGCCTCCGTCGGCAAGTACGGGGAGGACGGCTGGAAGGACTACTGGAGCAAGCTCAAGGCCAATGGCGTCGAGGTCGTCGACGGCTGGGAGCAGGCCTACAACGAGCGCTTCTCCGGTTCGGCGGGCGGCAAGAAGGCCAAGGGCGACCGGCCGCTGGTCGTCTCGTACGCCTCCAGCCCGCCGGTCGAGGTCCTGTACGGGGAGCCCCAGCCGGCCGAGGCCCCCACGGGCGTGGCCACCGGCACCTGCTTCCGGCAGGTCGAGTTCGCGGGCCTGCTCAAGGGCGCGAAGAACGAGGCGGGCGGCAAGGCGCTCCTCGACTTCCTGGTGAGCAAGAAGTTCCAGGAGGACATGCCGCTCCAGATGTTCGTGAACCCGGTGGTCAAGGACGCGAAGCTGCCGGAGCTGTTCACGAAGCACGGCGTGGTCATCGAGAAGCCCGAGAACGTGGCTCCCGAGACGATCGCCAAGAACCGTGAGCAGTGGGTCAAGGCATGGTCCTCGCTCGTCGTGAAGTAGGACGCGAGAGCACTCCCGTGAAGGAGGGCGCGCGCGGTACGGCCGTCCGGCTCCTGCTGATGGCCGTACCGCTCGCCTTCTTCGGGCTGTTCTTCGCCTACCCCGTGGCCGCGATCGTCGGCCGCGGGATCAAGACCGACGAGGGCTGGCAGTTCGGCCGGATCGGCGAGGTGCTGACCCGGCCCGACATCGCCGACGTGCTCTGGTTCACCACCTGGCAGGCGTTCGCGTCCACGGCGCTCACGCTCCTGATCGCGCTCCCCGGCGCGTACGTCTTCGCGCGCTTCGAGTTCCCCGGCAAACAGCTGCTGCGGGCGCTGGTCACGGTCCCGTTCGTGCTGCCGACGGTGGTGGTCGGCACCGCCTTCCTGGCGCTGGTCGGGCGGGGCGGACTGCTGGACGAGCTGTGGGGCGTCCGGCTGGACACCACCGTGTGGGCGATCCTGCTCGCGCACGTCTTCTTCAACTACGCCGTCGTCGTACGGACGGTCGGCGGGCTCTGGGCGCAGCTGGACCCGCGCCAGGAGGAGGCCGCCCGGGTGCTGGGCGCCGGGCGGTTCGCCGCCTGGCGGCGGGTGACCCTGCCCGCGCTCGGGCCGGCGGTGGCCGCGGCCTCGCTGATGGTGTTCCTGTTCACGTTCACCTCCTTCGGCGTCGTGCAGATCCTCGGCGGGCCCTCGTACGCCACCTTGGAAGTGGAGGTCTACCGGCAGACCGCGCAGCTGCTGGACCTGCCGACGGCCGCCGTCCTCACGATGGTCCAGTTCGTGGCGGTCGGCCTGATCCTCGGCGTCCACGCCTGGACCGTGCGCCGGCGGGAGACCGCCCTGCGGCTGGTCGATCCGGCGCGGACCGCGCACCGGCCGAGCGGTCCGGGCCAGCGCGCCCTGCTGGGCGGGGTGCTGCTGACGGTGGCGCTGCTGATCGTGGCCCCGCTGGCGGTGCTGGTGGAGCGCTCCCTCGATGCGCCCGGCGGGTACGGGTTCGGCTTCTACCGGGCGCTCCAGGACGTGGGCGCGGGCGGCGGAACGTTCCTGGTGCCCCCGCTGGAGGCCATCTGGAACTCCCTCCAGTACGCGCTCGCCGCCACCGCCATCGCCCTGCTGATCGGGGGGCTCGCGGCCGCGGCACTGACCCGGCGCGCGGGCCGGTTCGTGCGCGGGTTCGACGCGCTGCTGATGCTCCCGCTGGGGGTGTCGGCGGTGACGGTCGGCTTCGGGTTCCTGATCACCCTGGACGAGCCGCCGCTGGATCTGCGGACCTCGTGGATCCTGGTGCCGCTCGCGCAGGCGCTGGTGGGCGTGCCGTTCGTCGTACGGACCATGCTGCCGGTGCTGCGCGCCGTGGACGGGCGGCTGCGCGAGGCCGCTGCCGTGCTCGGGGCGTCGCCGCTGCGGGCCTGGCGGGAGGTGGACCTGCCGCTGGTGCGGCGGGCGCTGCTGATCGCGGCCGGATTCGCCTTCGCCGTGTCGCTGGGGGAGTTCGGCGCGACCGTCTTCATCGCCCGGCCCGACCGTCCGACGCTGCCGGTGGCCGTGGCGCGGCTGCTGGGGCGGGCCGGCGAGATGAACTACGGGCAGGCGATGGCCCTGAGCACGATTCTGATGCTGGTGTGCGCGGTGTCCCTGCTGGTGCTGGAGCGGCTGCGCCCCGACAAGACCTCGGGAGAGTTCTGATGACGTTGCTCGAACTGGCCGGGGTGTCGGTCCGCTTCGGCGAGCGCGCCGTCGTCGACGCGGTCGACCTGGAGGTCGCCGAGCACGAGATCGTATGCGTGCTCGGGCCCAGCGGAAGCGGCAAGTCCACGCTGCTGCGGGTGGTGGCCGGGCTCCAGCCGGTCTCGGCGGGGCGGGTCCTGCTCGGCGGGGCGGACCAGGCGCGGGTGCCGGCGCACCGGCGCGGGGTCGGCCTCATGTTCCAGGACCACCAGCTGTTCCCGCACCGGGACGTGGGCGGGAACGTCGCGTTCGGGCTGCGCATGCGGGGCTCCGCCCGGGCGGCGTACGAGGCCCAGGTCGCGCAGTTGCTGGAGCTGGTCGGGCTCCCCGGGGCCCAGGGCCGCTCGGTGGCCTCGCTGTCGGGCGGTGAGCAGCAGCGGGTGGCCCTGGCCCGGGCGCTGGCCCCTTCGCCGCGGCTGCTGATGCTGGACGAACCGCTGGGGCAGCTGGACCGGGGGCTGCGCGAGCGGCTGGTGGTGGAGCTGCGGGGGCTGTTCTCCCGGCTCGGGACCACGGTGCTGGCCGTCACGCACGACCAGGGGGAGGCCTTCGCCCTGGCCGACCGGGTGGTGGTGATGCGGGACGGGCGCATCGCGCAGGCCGGGACCCCGCTGGAGGTGTGGCAGCGGCCGGCTTCGGAGTTCGTGGCGCGGTTCCTCGGCTTCGAGAACGTGATCCCGGCGACGGTGGTGGGCGGGGCCGCGGCCACGGCGTGGGGGAAGGTGCAGGTGCCGCCCGGTTCGCCGGAGGGGGAGCGGCGGATCCTGATCCGGCCGGCCGGGGTGGTGCTGACGGCTGCCGGGCTGCGCTGCGAGGTGGTGTCGCGGACGTTCCGGGGCACGCATGTCGCGCTGCTGCTGAGGCCGGAGGCGGGGCCGGTGCTGGAGGCGGAGTGCGGGCTGGCCGGGGCGCCGGCCGTGGGCGACCGGGTCGCCGTGTCCTTCACCCCGGCGGAAGTCGTCGTCCTTCCGGCGGGCTAGGTCGTCGCTTTCGGACCCGGCAAGATCCGGAAGAGACGACCTGGGCCCGGGGCTGCGTCCCGGGCCTCGTGGTGTCCGCCCTCAGACGCCGGCGGGGCTGGACCGGGGGCTGGGTTCCTCGGCGGGGGCTTCCTCCGCGCCGTCGTGGTTGCCGTACCAGGCGACCGCCACCGCGCCCGTGACGGCCAGGACGAAGCCGAGGACCGCCAGCCAGGCCAGGCCCGGGCGGGAGGCGTCGCCCAGCCACAGGACGCCGATCGCGCCCGGCAGGACCGTCTCGCCGACGACCAGCGCGGCCGTCGCGCCGTTCACCGATCCGATCTGCAGGGCGACCGTGTGCAGGTACATGCCGCCGACGCCGGCCAGCAGGATGGCGTAGAGCGCCGGGTCGGCGAGCAGGGCGCCGAGGTCGAACGGGTCGATGCCGTCGAGGATCCGGACGCCGACGCCCAGCGCGCCGAAGGCCAGGCCCGACAGCAGGCCCGCGAGGATCGCCGCCCGGGCACCCAGGAGGTGGACGGCCACCGTGCCGCCCGCGATGATCAGCAGGGTCACCCCGAACAGCCACCAGTGCGTGGACATCGGGGCGTGGTGGCCGCCCTCGTGGCCCGCCGCCGTCGCCAGCAGGACCAGCGCCGCGCAGACGACGCCGATCGAGGTCCATTCCTTGCGGGTCAGCCGGATGCCCAGCATCTTCACGCTGAGCACGGCCGTGATCACCAGGTTGGCGCTGATCACCGTCTGGGACAGGAACAGCGGCAGCAGCCGGGCGGCCAGCGCGCCCAGCCCGAAGCCCACGAAGTCCAGGATGGTGCCGACGATGAACTCCCACGTCATCGCCGCCTTCGCGGTGGACGAGAGGTTCGGGCCGCCGTGCGCGGTCACCCCCGCGGCGGGCGGGGACATCCGGGCCGCCCTGCGCGAGCCCACGGCTTGCAGGACGGATCCCGTGCCGTAGCAGATGGACGCCGCGATCGCGGTCAGCAGGCCTATGAGCACCGAGGGCTCCGTTCACGTCTGGCAGGTTTTGCGAGTTGATTACCTATGGCAGACGTGTGATCGGGCCGGGAAGTTGCCTCGGGCCGTCCGCTGTTTCATCCGGTCCGTCGCGTTCAGTCCGTCGCGTTCATCGCCGTGAGCACGGCGGGCACTTCGTCCACCGAGTCGACCAGCGCGATCCGCGACTCCATCGCGCGCCCGCGCGCCAGGGCCTGGAGCAGCGGCCACGCCGGCAGGTGCTCGGTCCAGTGCGTACGTCCGACCAGCACCATCGGCGTCGGCTCGCCCCGCGACTCGTAGTAGTTCGGCGTCGCGTTGTCGAATATCTCCTGGAGGGTGCCCGCGGCGCCCGGCAGGAAGACCACGCCCGCGTTCGACCGGGCGAGCAGCCCGTCCTCGCGGGTGGCGTTCGCGAAGTACTTGGCGATGTGGCCGGCGAAGGCGTTCGGCGGCTCGTGCCCGTAGAACCAGGTGGGGATGCCCACCGAGTCGCCGCCGCCGGGCCAGCGGTCCCGTACGGTGAAGGCCGCCCGCGCCCAGTCGGACACCGAGGGGACGAAGGACGGCGCCTTGGCCAGGATTTCCAGGGCCTCCGCCAGGGCCTCGTCGGGGGCGGACGCCAGGTACGCGCCGAGGTTGGCCGCCTCCATCGCGCCCGGGCCGCCGCCGGTGGCCACCGTCAGTCCGGACCGGGCCAGCTTCCGCCCGAGCTCCGCCGCGCCCTGGTAGTCGAGGCCGCCGCGGGCCATCGCGTGGCCGCCCATGACGCCCACCACGCGGGCGCCGGCGAGGTGTTCGTCGAGCGCGTCGGAGATCGCGTCGTCGTGGACGGACCGCAGCATCGAGGAGAAGACGTCGCCGTCCGCCTTGGTCTCCTGGAACCAGGCGTACGACTGGGCGTCCGGGGTGGTCTCGTAGCCGTCGGACAGACCCGCGAACAGCTCGTCGGCGGTGTACAGCAGGCCGCGGTACGGGTCGAAGGGCAGGTCCGGGACGGGCGGGAAGACGAGCGCGCCGTCCGCGCGCACCTTCGCCGAGGCGTCGGGCTCCATCGCGCAGCCGAGGAAGACGGCCGCGGAGGTGTCGGCGGACAGCAGGGCGAACGTGCGCTCCAGGAGGTTGACCGACTGGACCCGGTAGCCGCTGAGCGAGCCGCGGGCCGCGACCCGGTCGAATTCGGCGAGCGTCTCGATCTCGGTGTCGATGTATCCGTTGACCATTCGGCCCACCCTAAGGGCTGCCCCTGTCAGCGGGTCAATGCCAGCGAGGTCAGCTGTGCCACACCCCATACGACCGGTCCGCACACGGCCACCAGCGCGGTGGCGCGCAGCGTCGCGGCCGTACGCAGGACCCCGCGCGGAGTGCCCAGCTCGCGCAGGGCCGTCCGGACGGCCGAGCGGTCCTGGCGGACCTCGACGGCCCGGGTGAGTAGGGTCGCGGCCGCGCACAGCACCACCAGGGCGCAGGCCGGCCCGGTCAGCGGGCCGAGCGGGACGCCGAAGCCGCCCCGCTCGCGCAGGGCCGCGGCGGTCAGGGCGCCCGCGCCGACCGCGCACAGCACCCCGAGGGGCCGGCCCAGCCGGGGCGCCTCCTCCTGGAGCGCCCGCCCGGCCAGCAGCCGCAGGGCGCCCGGGCGGACCGCCTGGACCAGGGCCCCGCAGGCGTAGGCGATTCCGGGGCCGGCGAGGGAGAGCCCGACGGCGGTGAGCGCCCAGCCGGCCGGCATCCCGGCGCCGCCGGGGCCCGCGTACGCCTCGACCGCCAGTCCGCAGGCGGTGAGGGCGATGCCCCAGGGCAGGGCGGTCTGAAGGGCCAGCGGCGGGTGCGGGCGCAGGGCCAGGGCCGTGGCGGCGCAGGCGGCCAGCGGGATCAGGGCCAGCAGGGTGAGGGCGGCCGCCACCGGCAGCGGCCGGTCGGCGTGCAGGAGTCCGGCCCCGGCCCCGTCGAAGGGCAGCCCCGTCAACTCGCCCCGCAGGTGCAGGAAGGCCGCCAGGGCCAGGGCGCTGCCCAGGGTGCAGGCGATCGCGGTGGAGACCACCGCGACGAGGAGCAGCCGTACGGGGCCCAGCCCGACGGCGTCCAGTCCTTCACGGGGCCGGGTCGCGGGGTCGGTCCGGGCGACGGCGACCGCGAACTGCACGGTGACGGCGAGCGGGACCAGGGCCCACAGCAGGCGCGGGAACGATCCGGCAGGCCGGGCGGTGGCCCCGGCGAGCACGTACAGCAGGAGGAATCCGGTACCGGCGCCGGCGGCGGCGACGAGCAGCCGGCGCAGCTGGACGGCCGGGCGGGAGCCGCGGGCTAGGCGGAGAGCGAGCACGCGGCCTGGCCCTCCGGGGTCTCGTCGGGCGGACCGCCGACACCGCCGACACCGTCCATGCCGGTGGCACCGCTGACGGCGGCCGCGGTCGCGGCGGGCCGCCCGTCGAGCAGTTCGACCCGGCGGTCGGCGACGGCCGCGCTCTCCTCGTCATGGGTGGCCAGCAGCACGGTGATCCCGTGCGAGCGGGCCGCGGTGGTGAGCGTACGGAGCAGCAGGGCGCGCTCGGCGCGGTGCAGCGGGGCGGTGGGCTCGTCGGCGAAGACGACCGCGGGCTCCTTGACCAGGGCCCGGGCGAGGGCGACCCGCTGGGACTCGGCGCGGGTCAGCGCGCCGGGGCGCTTGCGGGCGAAGGCGCCGATGTCGAGCCGGTCCAGCCATGCGCAGGCGGCGGCCTTGGCGGTGCGGTGGGAGGCGCCCAGGACCAGCAGCGGCAGGGCGGCGTTCTCCCACACCTTGAGCTCGGGCAGCAGCGCGGGGTCGGGGCCGATCCAGCCGAAGCGGTCGCGGCGCAGCCGTTCGCGGGCCATCGCGCCCATGGTGTGGACGGGCACGCTGTTGAACCAGATCTCGCCCTGGTCGGGCACCAGATGCCCCGACAGGCAGCGCAGCAGGGTGGTCTTCCCGCTGCCGCGCGGGCCGGTCAGGGCCAGGATCTCGCCCTGGCGGACGCCCACCGAGACCCCGATGAGGCCGGGTGAACCGGTGTGGGAGTAGTGAACGGACCGTGCCCAGAGGACGTCATTGTCCGGTGGGGCGTTGTCCGGTGGAGCCACCATGGCGTACACCTCCGTCCGGGGGAACGAAGCGGAACCGGTTCGGTCACTGGCGCCGCACTGAGATGTAAAGAGATGAACGTCTTGGATGGTGACAGCACACGGCCCGGACCCCCGCGTTCTCACTCGAACGGGGGATCCGGGCCGTGTGGTTCGGACCGTTTGCCGCTGGCCGGTCCCGAGCTCTAGAGCTTGGTCCACGCCTCGGTGAGCACCGAGCGCAGGATGCCCTCGATCTCGTCGAAGGTGCCCTGGTCCGCGATCAGCGGCGGGGCCAGCTGGATGACCGGGTCGCCACGGTCGTCGGCCCGGCAGTACAGACCGTTCTCGAAGAGCGCCTTGGAGAGGAAGCCGTAGAGCACGCGCTCGGTCTCCTCGTCCGTGAAGGACTCCTTGGTGACCTTGTCCTTGACGAGCTCGATGCCGTAGAAGAAGCCGTTGCCGCGGACGTCGCCGACGATGGGCAGGTCGTGCAGCTTCTTCAGCGTCGAGAAGAAGGCGTCCTCGTTGTCCAGCACGTGCTGGTTGAGGCCTTCCTTGTCGAAGATGTCGAGGTTGGCGAGCGCCACCGCGGAGGACACCGGGTGTCCGCCGAACGTGTAGCCGTGCAGGAAGGTGTTGTCGCCCTTGTAGAACGGCTCGGCGATGCGGTCCGAGACGATGCAGGCACCGATCGGGGAGTAGCCCGAGGTCATGCCCTTGGCGCAGGTGATCATGTCGGGCACGT
Organism: Streptomyces sp. WM6372; assembly: GCF_001279655.1. Lineage (NCBI taxonomy): Bacteria > Bacillati > Actinomycetota > Actinomycetes > Kitasatosporales > Streptomycetaceae > Streptomyces > Streptomyces sp. WM6372. The sequence goes on from NZ_LGDB01000186.1 coordinate 53,250, forward strand.
AGCCGAACTTGTCACAGGCGAACATCGTGCCGAGGCGGCCGAAGGCGCAGATCGTCTCGTCGGAGACGAGGAGCACGTCGTACTCGTCGCAGATCTCGCGGACCCGCTGGAAGTACCCGGGCGGCGGCGGGAAGCAGCCGCCGGCGTTCTGCACCGGCTCCAGGAAGACGGCGGCGACGGTGTCGGCGCCCTCGAACAGGATCTCCTGCTCGATCTGGTCGGCGCACCAGCGGCCGAAGGCCTCGGGGTCGTCGCCGTAGATCGGGGCGCGGTAGATGTTGGTGTTCGGCACCTTGTGCGCGCCGGGCACCAGCGGCTCGAAGGGGGCCTTCAGAGCCGGGAGGCCGGTGATGGACAGGGCGCCCTGCGGGGTGCCGTGGTAGGCGACCGCGCGGGAGATGACCTTGTACTTGGTGTGCTTGCCCTGCAGCTTGAAGTACTGCTTCGCCAGCTTCCACGCGGTCTCGACGGCCTCGCCGCCACCGGTGGTGAAGAAGACCTTGTTCAAGTCGCCCGGGGCGTAGTCGGCGAGGCGCTCGGCGAGCTCCACGGCCTTGGGGTGCGCGTACGACCAGATGGGGAAGAACGCGAGTTCCTGCGCCTGCTTGTAGGCGACCTCGGCCAGTTCCTTGCGGCCGTGACCGGCGTTGACCACGAACAGTCCGGCGAGACCGTCCAGGTAGCGCTTGCCCTTGTCGTCGAAGATGTAGGTGCCCTCACCCCGCACGATGGTGGGGACGGGGGAGTTCTCGTACGACGACATGCGGGTGAAGTGCATCCACAGGTGGTCGTACGCGGTCTTGGAGAGGTCCTGGCTCACGGGCTATCGAGTTCCCCACATGTAGGTCTGCTTCTTCAGCTTCAGATAAACGAAGCTTTCGGTTGATCGCACGCCGGGGAGCGCGCGGATCTTCTTGTTGATCGTCTCCAGCAGGTGGTCGTCGTCCTCGCAGACGATCTCCACCATCAGGTCGAACGAGCCCGCGGTCATGACCACGTACTCGCACTCGGCCATCTGGGTCAGTGCGTCGGCCACTGGGTCGAGGTCTCCCTCGACGTTGATGCCGACCATGGCCTGGCGTCGCAGGCCCACGGTGAGCGGGTCGGTGACGGCGACGATCTGCATGACGCCCTGGTCGAGCAGCTTCTGCACGCGCTGGCGCACGGCTGCCTCCGACAGGCCGACGGCCTTGCCGATCGCTGCGTAGGGACGGCGACCGTCCTCCTGCAGTTGCTCGATGATCGCCAGGGACACAGCATCGACCGAAGGGGACGGTTGTCTGTTCCTGGAATCTGCGCTTCGACTGACCACGACCTCACTGTGCACGAGGAGTCGTCTGTTCCGCAAGACGGAATCGATGAAATCCGTTGTTTGTGGTCCGTGATCTCACTGATTTCGTAGTTCGTGGCGTCTGGCCCTGCCGAAAGCGTCCGCCTAGGGGCTAGGATTGGGATTCGTCTCAATCGTTGGACATGTGATCAGGAGTGTGGCTGGAGTGACCACCGAACTGCGTCGTCTGCGCAACTACATCGGCGGAGAGTTCAAGGACGCCGCCGACGGGCGGACCACCGAGGTGGTCAACCCCGCCACGGGCGAGGTGTACGCCACTGCCCCGCTCTCCGGCCAGGCCGATGTCGACGCCGCCATGGCCGCCGCCGCGGCCGCCTTCCCGGGCTGGCGCGACACCACCCCGTCGGAGCGCCAGAAGGCCCTGCTCAAGATCGCGGACGCCTTCGAGGCGCGCGCGGACGAGCTCGTGGCCGCCGAATCGGAGAACACCGGCAAGCCGCTGGGCCTCACGGCCAGCGAGGAGCTGCCGCCGATGGTGGACCAGATCCGCTTCTTCGCGGGTGCGGCCCGTCTCCTGGAGGGCCGCTCGGCCGGCGAGTACATGGAGGGGATGACCTCGATCATCCGCCGTGAGCCGGTCGGCGTATGCGCCCAGGTCGCGCCGTGGAACTACCCGATGATGATGGCCGTGTGGAAGTTCGCCCCGGCCATCGCCGCGGGCAACACCGTGGTGCTCAAGCCCTCGGACACCACCCCGGCCTCGACCGTCCTCATGGCCGAGATCATCGACTCCGTCCTGCCCAAGGGCGTCTTCAACGTCATCTGCGGTGACCGCGAGACCGGCAAGGCCATGGTCGAGCACTCCACCCCGGCGATGGCCTCCATCACCGGCTCGGTGCGCGCCGGCATGCAGGTCGCCGAGAGCGCCGCGAAGGACGTCAAGCGCGTCCACCTGGAGCTCGGCGGCAAGGCCCCGGTCGTCGTCTTCGAGGACGCCGACATCGCCAAGGCCGTCGAGGACATCGCGGTCGCCGGCTACTTCAACGCCGGCCAGGACTGCACCGCCGCGACCCGTGTGCTCGTGCACGAGTCCATCCACGACGAGTTCGTGACCGCCCTCGCCAAGGCCGCTGCCGACACCAAGACCGGCGCCCCGGACGACGAGGACGTGCTCTACGGCCCGCTGAACAACCCGAACCAGCTCAAGCAGGTCGCGGGCTTCATCGAGCGCCTCCCGGCGCACGCCAAGGTCGAGGCCGGCGGCCACCAGGTCGGCGACAAGGGCTACTTCTACGCCCCGACCGTGGTCTCGGGCCTCAAGCAGGACGACGAGATCATCCAGAACGAGGTCTTCGGCCCCGTCATCACCGTCCAGTCCTTCACGGACGAGACCCAGGCGCTGGAGTACGCGAACGGCGTCGAGTTCGCCCTCGCCTCCTCCGTGTGGACCAAGGACCACGGCCGCGCGATGCGGATGTCCAAGAACCTCGACTTCGGCTGCGTGTGGATCAACACCCACATCCCGCTCGTCGCCGAGATGCCCCACGGCGGCTTCAAGAAGTCCGGCTACGGCAAGGACCTCTCCGCCTACGGCTTCGAGGACTACACCCGCATCAAGCACGTGATGACCTCGCTCGACGGCTGATCCGTCTCCGCGGAGATCGCATCGATCACCGAAGGGGCTTGAGAGGGCGGGCAGTAGACAATGTGTCTATTGCCCGCCCTCCTCCATTCCCCGAGGCTTTGCCCATGCCTGAACTCGCCTTCTCCCGCCGCGCGGCGCTGCGCGGCCTCGGTGCCGCCGGCCTGTTCGCGGCCCTGACCGGCTGCGGTGTGCCCGCCGCGTTCGTCCCCGAGGACCGGCGGGGAGGACCGGACCGCTCCGACCGGGACAAGCGGGTGGCCTTCTCGAACTGGCCGCTGTACATCGACACCGACGACGAGGACGAGGAGCGCCGGCCCACGCTGGACGCCTTCTCGGAGAAGACCGGCATCGAGGTCCGGTACACCGAGGAGATCAACGACAACGACGAGTTCTTCGGCAAGGTCAGCCCGGCCCTGATGAACCACCAGGAGACCGGCCACGACCTGGTGGTGGTCAGCGACTGGATGGCCGCCCGCTTCGTCCACCTGGGCTGGGCCCAGAAGATGGACCGTGCGGCGCAGCCCAACGTGGCCGCCCACCTGGACCCGCAGCTGCGGTCCCCCGCCTTCGACGAGGGCCGCCTGCACACCGTCCCGTGGCAGTCGGGGATCACCGGCATCGCCTACAACCGCAAGGCGCTGGGCCGGGAGATCAAATCCGTCCGGGACCTGTGGCACCCGGACCTCGCCGGCAAGGTCACCCTCTTCTCCGGCCTGGACGAGTCCTTCGCCCTGCTGATGCAGGGCAACGGCGTGGACGTCACCCGGTGGACCGAGTCCGACTTCCACCGGATGTGCGACCAGGTGGAGAGCATGGTGAAGAAGAAGCACATCCGCCGCTTCACCGGCAACGACTACACGTCCGACCTGAGCAAGGGCGACGTCCTGGCCTGCCAGGCGTACTCCGGCGACGCCATCCAGCTCCAGGCCGACAACCCCGACATCGAGTTCGTGGTCCCGGAGGAGGGCGCCGAGCTCTGGGCGGAGAGCCTGCTCGTGCCCAACCTGGCCCGGCACAAGGCCAACGCCGAGGCCCTGGTCGACTACTACTACGCCCCCGAGGTGGCAGCCGAGCTCGCCGCCGCCGTCAACTACGTCTGCCCGGTCCCGGCCGCCCGCGAGGTCCTGGCCGCCTCCGAGGACAAGGAGACCGCCGCACTCGCGGAGAACCCGCTGATCTTCCCCGACGAGGAGATGCGCAAGCGGCTCGTCGTGGCCCGCGACATCTCCTCGGCCGAGCGCCGCTCCCTCGCCCAGCGCTGGAACGCCATCGTCGGCCTCTGAACGCCCGACGCCAGGGGAACAAACACGATCCCGCCACAGAACTGAACATGTTCAGGAAATTTGCTGAACGTGTTCAGAAACTGGCGTACGCTTCCTTCCATGAGCGAGAGAAGCGCCCTTCAGCGGCGGATCCGTGCCTGGCTGGTCCTGTTCATCGTCTGCCTCGTGCTCAGCGGTCTCACCGCCTTCCCCCTGGTCAGCGAACTCCACTGGGCCAACTCCCTGGTGTCCCACGAGTGGCTCCGGCGGGTGGGTGACGGGCTGGACCGGGCCGACGCCGACTACCCCTTCCTCCTCTACGGCACCGACTGGCTCGCCTTCGCCCACCTGGTGATCGCGGTCTTCTTCTACGGGGTCCACCGCGACCCCGTCCGCAACGTATGGATCGTCGAAGCCGGCATGATCGCCTGCGCCGGCGTGATCCCCCTCGCCCTGATCTGCGGCCCCATCCGGGGTATCCCCTTCGGGTGGAGCCTGATCGACATGTCCTTCGGCGTGTTCGGGGCCGGACCCCTGCTGGTGCTCCGCCGCATGATCAAGCGCCTGGAGGCCATGCCGGTCGAGGACTACCGGGCGAAGGCCGCCGCGACGATCCCGTAGGCCACCTTGTTCATGTCCTGTCCCTTGGCGTCGGTGGAGTTGACCGAGTAGACGAGGGTGCGCGAGAGATCGCGCGTCCCGCCGATCACGGTGCTGTAGCCGTACCGGGAGCCCGTCTTGCCGTAGACCTTCGTGCCGTCGGGCAGGACGAACAGCTTCAACCCCGCTGTCTGCACGGCGTCCTCCCCGGACTCGAAGTCCTTGACCGCGGGCACCGTGAACATCTCCTCCAGCTGCGCCTTCGGCACCACCCGGCCCGCGAACAGGGCCCGGGTGAACTTCTCCAGGTCCTCCGTGGTCGATATCAGGTCCCCGGCGGCCCAGTTGGACGAGGAGTTCCAGTCGGTCACGTCCACCAGCGTGCTCCCGCCGCCCTGCTTCTCCACGGCCTGGTAGCCCTGGTGGTGCGGGCCCGCGATCCGGTTCTCCTCCCTCGCCGGAACCGACGTGTGGCGCAGGCCGAGCGGCTTCAGGATCCTTGCGGACAGGGCCTGTTCGTACGTCGTGCCCGTCAGCTTCTCGATCAGCACGCCCAGCACCGTGTAATCGATGTTGAGGTAGTGCTGCTTCTCGCCCGGCCGGAACTCCGGGCCCTTCGCCACCGCGTCGGCGATCAGCGCGTGCGGATCGACGACGTCGAACCGGTGGGTGTACTGCTCCTCGAAGGAATCCCCGGGCCCGTCGGCCGGCCGGATGCCGCTCGTGTAGTTCAGCAACTGCCGGACGCTCACGGGCTCGAAGCCCTTCGGACCGGACGGCAGCAGCCCCGGCAGGTACTGCTGCACCGGCTTGTCCAGATCGACCTTGCCCTCGGCGGCCAGCTGGAGCACCATCGCCGCCGTGAAGGTCTTCGTCACCGAACCCGCCCGGAACCGGGCGTCATCGAACGCCTTGCGTCCGGTGCGGACATCGGCCACGCCGGAACTGCCCACCCAGCGGCCGCTCGTACCGCCCACCCGGACCAGCGCGGCCGTCGCGTCCTTGCTGTCAGGGCCGACGCCGGCGATCGCCTTGCGCAGCGCCGCCGCGTCGGGCGCGGTCGTGTAGAGCGGTGGCGTCGTGGCGCCCGCCGACGCCGGCACGGTCACCGCCGCGCTCACCGCGGCATGGGCAACAGCCGGACCGGCCGCGATGCCCAGGACCAAGGCGGTGGCGACCAGCGTGCGCGTACGTACCCTCATGGCGGAAATCTCCCCTGTGAACCATCCGGGCCCCAGCGGCCCCGATGACTCAATGCTGCAGGTCACAGGGGTGCCCGCGGATCACCAACGAGAGTGGTCTTCGCCGGTACGACAACTCACCGGCGCGAGGGATCCGACCGTCGCCCTCTCACTCCCCGGAGGGAGATACCCGAGAGCCAGCCCCGCCCCCGGGCCCCGTCCCGGCCGCGATCAGGCCCGTCTCGTACGCGCAGATCACCGCCTGGATCCGGTCCCGCAGCCCCAGCTTCGCCAGCACGTGGCCCACATGCGACTTCACCGTGTGCTCGCTCACCACCAGCGCGGCCGCGATCTCCGCGTTCGACAGCCCCCGCCCCAGATGCAGCAGCGTCTCCCGCTCCCGCGCCGTCAGCACCTCCAGCCGCTGCGCCGGCAGTGCCCCCACCGCCGGCCGCGCCGTCGCCGCCGTGTACTCCTCGATCAGCCGCCGTGCCACCGACGGCGCCAGCAGCGAGTCGCCCGCCGCCACCACCCGTACGGCATGCACCAGATCGTCCCGCCGCACGTCCTTCAGCAGGAACCCGCTCGCCCCCGCGTGCAGCGCCTCGTACACGTACTCGTCCGAGTCGAAGGTCGTCAGCATCACCGTCCGGCACGAGCTCCCGGCCGAGATCGTCCGGCACGCCCCGATCCCGTCGAGTACCGGCATCCGGACGTCCAGCAGCGCCACGTCCGGCCGCAGCTCCCGCACCGCCGCCACCGCCGCCGCGCCGTCCCCGACCTCCGCGACGACCTCGATGTCCTCCTGCGCCTCCAGGATCATCGCGAAGCCGCTGCGCACCAGCTCCTGGTCGTCCGCCACCACCACACGGATCGTCAACGCCCCACCTCCAGCGGCGAGGTTACTAGCACCACGCGGACCGAGAACCCCAGGCCACCGGGGCCCGGACCGAACTCCGCCGTACCACCGTGCGCCGCCGCCCGCTCCCGGATCCCGATCAGCCCGTGCCCCCCTGACGGCAGGCCGGGGGGAGCCTGCGCCACCGTTCCCGGGCCCCGCCCGTCGTCCGTCACCGTCACCGTGAGCTCCCGGGGCCCGTACGCCAGCCCTACCGACACCTCCGACGCCCCGGCGTGCTTCACCACGTTCGTCAGCGCCTCCTGCACCACCCGGTGCACCGTCGCCTCCAGCGGCGCCGGCAACGCGCGCACCGCGCCCGTGCGCTCGTACGCGACCCGCGGACCGCTGTCCCGGACCCGCTCCAGCAGCCCCGGCAGCTCCTCGATCCCGGGCTGCGGCGACCGCGGAGCCGCCTCGCGCGCCGCCCCCTCCGTCCGCAGCACGCCCAGCATGGTCCGCAGCTGCGCCATCGCCTCCCGCCCCGTCCCGGCGATCGCGTCGAACGCGGCCTCCGCCCGCTCGGGCGCCCCGCGCACCGCCACCGGACCGGCCTCCGCCTGCACGATCATGATGCTGACCGCGTGCGAGAGGATGTCGTGCATCTCCCGCGCTATCCGGGCCCGTTCGCGCGCGGCAGCCTGCTCCGCCTCGATCCGGTTCGCCCGCTCCAGCTCCGCGGCCCGCGCTTCGACGGCGGCCGTGTACGCCTGCCGGGTGTACTGGAGCCGCCCCAGCGCGTAGGCCGCCGCGAAGACGAACAGCGCGAACAGCAGCTCCTTGGCCGTCCCGGTGTTGAGCGCCACGGAGACGAGGATCAGCCCGGTCAGGGTGACGCCCATCGCGATCCGCACCCGGGCCGGGCACAGCAGCGCCATCGTGTACACGCCGATCAGCGGGGCGTACGGCAGTGGCTGCCCGGGGCCGTCCAGCGCCAGGGTGTAGAGCGAGCCGGCCGCGACCATCCCGAAGATCGCCGCCACGGGCGCCCGCCGACGCCACACCAGCGGTACGTTGCCCAGCGTCGTCAGCAGGTACGCGGGCCAGGTGGCCGGCGAATCCAGCGGATCGCGGGGCACGACGAACGGAATCGTCGTCGCCACCTGGACCAGCAGCGCCAGACCCAGGTCCTGCCACCGCGGATCCGCCCGCCGGACCCGCTCCCCCCAGGCGCGTATCACCGCCCGGGCCGCCCGAGCCCGGCCCGTACGCGGGACAGTACGTCCAGCCGGTTGGTGGTGACGGAGTCCACGCCGGCCGCGATCAGCCGGCGCATCGACCACGCCGTGTCCGCGGTCCAGGCCGAGACCAGCAGGCCCTCCCGGTGGAGGGCGTCGGTCAGCTCCCGGTCCACCAGCCCGAAGCGGTAGTTGAGCCAGGACGGCGCCACCGCGTCGATCAGCACCCGGCGCGGCGGCGACAGCGTGGTCCACGTCAGCGCGATCTCGGCACCCGGATCGGCCGCGCGCACGGCCAGCATCGTGTCCGGGCCCGCGCAGTAGTACGTACGGTCGCGCGCCCCGCACTCCCGGACCTGGCCGACGACCGTCCGTACGGCCTCGGCCGTGGCCCCGGGCAGGTCGATCATCACCCGGCCCGCGCCGGCCGCCATCAGCGCCTCGCGCAGCGTCGGGACCACGCCCTGCGTCAACTCCTTCAGCTGCGGGGCCGTGACGGCGTCGAGCCGCACGTCATGGCCCCACAGCCGCTGGAGCGTCTCGTCGTGGAGGAGGACCGGCACCCCGTCGCGGGTCAGCCGTACGTCGATCTCCACCGCGTCCGCCCCGCGTGCGAAGGCCGAGCGGATCGAGGGCAGGGTGTTCTCACGGACACGGTACGGATCGCCGCGGTGGCCTACGGCCGTCAGGGTGCGCATGGCACCCATTGTCAGGGGGCGTCAGCGCGCCAGCCAGGCGGAGGTGTACGTGTCGATCTCCGCGCTCAGCCTGGCCTTGCCGGCCTCGTCCAGGAAGGACGCCTCGACGGCGTTCTTCGCGAGCTGCGCGAGCCCGCGCTCGTCGAGGTCGAGGAGCCGGGCGGCGACCGCGTACTCGTTGTTGAGGTCGGAGCCGAACATCGGCGGGTCGTCGCTGTTGATGGTGACGAGCACGCCCGCCTGCACCATCTCCTTGACGGGGTGCAGGTCCAGGTCCGTCACGGCGCGCGTGGCGATGTTGGAGGTCGGGCAGACCTCCAGCGCGATCCGGTGCTCGGCGAGGTAGGCGAGCAGCTCCGGGTCCTGGGTGGCGCTGGTGCCGTGGCCGATGCGCTCGGCGCCCAGCTCGCGGATGGAGTCCCAGATCGTCTCCGGGCCGGTGGTCTCGCCGGCGTGCGGCACGCTGTGCAGGCCGGCCGCGCGGGCGGCGTCGAAGTACGGCTTGAACTGCGGGCGCGGCACGCCGATCTCGGGGCCGCCGAGCCCGAAGGAGACCAGGCCCTCGGGGCGCAGGTCGACGGCGAGGCGCGCGGTCTCGGCGGCGGCCTCCAGGCCGGCCTCGCCGGGGATGTCGAAGCACCAGCGCAGGATGACGCCGAGCTCGGTCTCGGCGGACTTGCGGGCGTCCTCGATGGCCTCCATGAAGGCCTTCTCGTCGATGCCGCGGCGGGTCGAGGAGTACGGGGTGATGGTCAGCTCGGCGTAGCGGATGTTCTGCCGGGCCATGTCGCGGGCGACTTCGTAGGTCAGGGTGCGTACGTCGTCGGGGGTGCGGACCAGGTCGACGACCGAGAGGTAGACCTCGATGAAGTGCGCGAAGTCGGTGAAGGTGAAGTAGTCGGCGAGCGCCTCGGGGTCGGTGGGGACCGTGGAGTCGGGGTGGCGGGAGGCGAGTTCGGCCACGATGCGCGGGGAGGCCGAGCCGACGTGGTGGACGTGGAGTTCCGCCTTGGGCAGCCCAGCGATGAAGGGGTTCAGGTCGGGCATGAGGGAGCCTCCGGGAGGACACGGGTGCGGACAGATCGGGCTTCATCGTAGGCAGCTCCGGGACTGTCGGTGACAGCACATAGCATGGGCGTACGAGAGGGGGGCGCCGCATGACCGATCAGAGCCCCGAGCCGAGGGACCCGTGGGCGCCGCCGGAGCGGCCGGCGGTGGAGCTCGGAAAAGCCCAGGCCACACCGGGGTTGTCCGGTCCGCCGTCCGTGCACGACCAGCCGACGATCGCGGGGATGCCGGGGGGCGACCTCCCGCCGGCGCAGATACCCGGGCCGGCGCCCATACCGGCTCCCACGCCCGCGCCGGGCACGGCGGCGCCCGCGTACGGCTACCCCGCGCAGCCGGACCCGGGGGGCTACACGTACCCCGGACCGCCGCCCGCGCAGCCGGCGTACGGCCACCCCGGCTATCCGGGCCAGCAGGGCCATCCCGGGTACCCCGGATACCCGGGCTACCCCGGCTACCCCGGTTACCCGCAGAAGAGCAACGGTTTCGGGATCACCGCCATGGTCCTCGGCATCATCGGCGTGGTCACCTGCTACCTGGGCGTGCTGTTCGGCGTCCCGGCGCTCATCTTCGGCATCCTGGGCCGCAAGAAGGCCCAGCGCGGCGAGGCCGACAACGGCTCGATGGCACTCGCCGGGATCATCCTGGGCGCGGTCGGCATCGTGATCAGCCTCCTGATGATCGGGCTCGTCATCGCCGGCGTCCTGCTCGGCGGCACCGGGAGCGGCTCCGGTTCGGAGTACGACTACGACTACGACGGCGGTTCGTCCTCGCACACGCACGTGCGCGAGCGCGTCTGACGGGGCGGACACGAGCCGCAGGACACGCAACGGCACAGGGCCGGGAGCGGGCACGTGCCCGCTCCCGGCCCTGTCCGTCCGCCGGCCCCGTCCGTCCGTACGTGGGTGGCGGCCTACGCCGCCCACGGCCAGTCGGCGTCCCGGCCGCCCTCGATCAGGGAGACCATCCGGAAGGCCGCGTCACTGAGCCCGCCGAAGGTGTGCCGGTGGGCGGACCCGGAGGGCGCGTGGCCCGTCCGGTACCCGGCCAGGTTCCAGGTGTACACCGGCACCTCGTCCGGGACGAGGGCCGTCGGGTCGCCGCCGTAGTGGTACGCCGCCTGCTCGTCGGTGACGATCAGGACCCGGTCGTGCCCCTTGTAGTACCGGCGCACGGCCTCGGAGGTGTTGGTGCCGCCGAGGTCCTCGAACCGCTCCAGCACCTTCAGCACGGACTCGCCCCGGGCGTACCGGACCTGCTTGCTGTCCGTACCGAACTGCACCAGGTCCGCGTCCTCGGCGCGCAGCGCGAGCGCGGTGCCGAAGACGGCCGCCGCGTCCGCCCGGTTGAGCTCCGAGCGGTCCGACAGCCGCGCCCACATCGACCCCGAGCGGTCCACGAGGACCAGCGTGCGGCCCGGCAGGGCCGGTACGTTGGCCAGCGAGTGGCCGAGCGCCCGCTCCAGCGGGTACGCCCAGCGCAGCGAGGGCGCGTGCTGATAGGCGGCCAGGTAGCGGAACGGGAACTGCCGGGAGCGGGCGACGACCTCCGGGTCGCTGACCTTCGCCGCGACCTGCGCGGCCACCTCGTCCGAGACACCGGCCTGGTCGAAGTTGCGCAGGTTCCGCAGCAGGGCCATCGCGCCCATGGAGGGGATGACCGCCTCCCAGGCGGCCGCGTCCATCGGCCCCTGGAGCCAGCCGGCCAGCGCCTCCCAGGTCATGCCCGCGGCGGCGAGCCGCTCGGCCCCGTCGGGCGCGGTCACCACGGCCCGGCGCTGCGGCACCGGCAGCTCCATGAGCTCCCGGTGCGCGAGCAGCGTGCGGTTGCCGGCCGGCACCTCGGCGGTCTCCGGGTGGTGCCGCCGGTCGAGGGCGTACCGGAACAGCTCGCCCTGCCAGGGCTTCGCGGGATCGGGCGAGGCGTGCACGAGGTTGAGCACGTCGCCGAAGCGGTACCCCTTGGAGTCGGTGTCGTACTTCAGCAGCGAGGAGGCGGAGTAGAGCCTGCGCACGGCATCGGCGATACCGCGCTTCACCGGCTTGGGGACGGCCCGCCCGTACGTCGCCGTCCAGTAGGCCAGCAGCTCGCCGGGCTCGTCCGCGCGCCGCAGTACGGAGTCCACCACCTGGCGGTTCGACGGCCCGCCGGTGGCTCCGGCGTCGAGCCGCGCCTTCACGTACTCGGCCGCTCCGACCAGCGAGGCCGTGCGCATGTTCCCGTCGGTGCGCAGCCAGCCGAGCAGGCCCGCGGTCCACGTGGGGTCCTCGACGGCGAGGCGGCGCACGAGGGCGGAGAACCGGTCGTCGCGGGCCTCGCCGCTCTCGTAGAACGTCCGCTGCGTCACGAAGTTGGCGACGGCGAGCAGGAACAGCTCGGAGCGCGCGTCGCGGACGAAGCCGCGGCCGCCCTGGTGGTTGTCGGCGCGGGCGCCGGTGGAGCGCACGGGCGAGGCGGGCCCCGCGGCTGCGGAAGAAGTCTTCTTGGGCGCGCGCAGGTTGAAACGAGCCATGGTGAATCCCCCCGAATTCAGTGGAACGAGGGGAGGCGTGACGTGCGGGACGCCCGAGATCAGAGTCGGCGACGGACTGTTGTCGACTGCTCTATCCGGACTGAGCTACCGGCCGCAGCCGGGCGGGATTCGAACCCGCGACCCGTCGATCCGGAAGTAGCCGTCGCCTGCGCACCGGGCATCCCGCACGCGTGCCTCCCGAGATCAAGGTGGCGGCGGCTTGGGATTCTCTGCGAAAGAAGGAGCCGCAGCCCGCGCACCGGGAGGTGCGTGACGTGGTGTCCAGAGTTCGAGGTCGGCGAAACCACGTGCTGCTCTGCCAACTGAGCTACACCGGCCCGAAAACCGGTGACGGGACTCGAACCCGTGACCTGCCCATTAAGAGTGGAAGTAGGTCTCGCCTGCGCACCTGGACGAGTCCTACGGTAGGCGGGCCGACGGTCGGCCCGCCACGGATTTAAGATCCCGTCCGCGGCACCGTTTCAGGACTCGGTACGCAGCCGGTCGCGGGCTTCCATCAGCGCGAAGCCCAGCAGGTTCAGCCCGCGCCAGCGGGCCGGGTCCAGGGCGCGCTCGTCGTCCGCGGCCAGCCCGATGCCCCAGACGCGGTCCATCGGGCTCGCCTCCACCAGCACCCGGTCCCCGGTGGAGAGCAGGTACGCGCGCAGCTGCGGACTGGACGCGAACTTGTGCACGCTGCCCTCCACCACCAGCGAGAACCGCTCCCGCGCCCATATCGCGTCGTCGAAGCCGCGCACCAGCCGCCCGGCCTTCTTGGCCTCCGCCGGAGTCTTCGCCTCCAGCGCGGCGCGCTCCGCTTCCGGGTCCGCGAACAGCCGGGCCTTGCCGGCCATCATCCAGTGCTCGGCCGTCTCGTACCGGACATCACCCACGGTGAAGGGCGAGGGCCACCACTGGCTCATGCAGCTGGGGCCGAGCTTTCCGTCGGGGCGCGGCCGGTGCCCCCAGAACGGCAGGTACTTCACCCGCTCACCACGGCTGACCTGCTCGATCAACTTGTCGATCTTCTCCATGCACGCGAGTCTGGCAGTCGCCACTGACACTTCGTACGGGATTTGGGGCGCGCCTCGACACATGGTCGACCGATTCCGTCGCGTAATCAAAAGGCAACAACGGAATCCCTTGGCGGTGGGGAACACCTCTGCCAGGATCGGCACTCAATTCGAGCTGAAGCTACGGAGAGCGTGAGAGCGTCATGGGTAATCGCTTCCAGGTCAAGGACCGCTTCGCAGACGGCGCACAGTACATCGACGGGCAGCTGAGGTCCGGTACGTCCGGGCGGTCGCACACCATCGTCAACCCTGCGACGGGCGAGGAGGTGCTCACGTACGAGCTGGCCTCCACCGCCGACGTCGACGAGGCCGTCGCCGCCGCCAAGCGGGCCTTCCCGGCCTGGTCCTCGGCCACCCCCGGGGAGCGCTCCGACGCCCTGCACCGGCTGGCCGCCGTGCTCGCCGAGCAGGCGGAGGACTTCGCGTACGCGGAATCCCTCCAGTGCGGCAAGCCGATCAAGCTGTCCACCGAGTTCGACGTACCCGGAACCATCGACAACACCGCCTTCTTCGCGGGCGCCGCCCGGCACCTCCAGGGGCAGGCGGCGGCCGAGTACTCAGGGGACCACACCTCCTACGTACGCCGCGAGGCCATCGGGGTCGTCGGCTCCATCGCGCCCTGGAACTATCCGCTCCAGATGGCCGCCTGGAAGATCCTCCCGGCGATCGCCGCGGGCAACACGATCGTCCTGAAGCCCGCCGAGTTGACCCCGCTGACCTCCCTGATGTTCGCCCAGGCGGCCAAGGACGCGGGCCTGCCCGACGGCGTGGTCAACATCGTCACCGGCGCCGGCCGGGACGCGGGCGAGCACCTGGTCGGCCACCCGGACGTGGTCATGACCTCCTTCACCGGCTCCACCGCCGTCGGCAAGCGGGTCGCCGAGATCGCCACGGCCACCGTCAAGCGGCTCCACCTGGAGCTCGGCGGAAAGGCCCCCTTCCTGGTCTTCGACGACGCCGACCTGGAGGCCGCCGCCCACGGCGCCGTCGCCGCCTCCCTGATCAACACCGGCCAGGACTGCACCGCCGCCACCCGCGCGTACGTCCAGCGCCCCCTGCACGACGCCTTCGTCGCCCGCGTGGCCGGGCTGATGGAGTCCGTCCGCCTCGGCGACCCGTTCGACCCGGCCACCGACCTCGGTCCGCTGGTCTCGCACGCCCAGCGCGACCGGGTCGCCGGCTTCGTCGAGCGCGCCCGGGGCTACGCCACCGTCGTCACCGGCGGTGAGATCCCGGGCGGCGAGCTCGCCGAGGGCGCGTACTACCGGCCCACCCTCGTCTCCGGCGCCGCTCAGGACAGCGAGGTCGTCCAGTCCGAGATCTTCGGCCCGGTCCTCGTCGTCCTGCCCTTCGACACCGACGATGAGGGCATCGAGCTGGCCAACGACACCCCGTACGGACTGGCCGCCTCCGCCTGGAGCCGCGACGTCTACCGGGCCGGCCGCGCCACCCGCGAGATCAAGGCGGGCTGCGTCTGGGTCAACGACCACATTCCGATCATCAGCGAGATGCCCCACGGCGGCTACAAGGCGAGTGGCTTCGGAAAGGACATGAGCGCCTACTCCTTCGAGGAGTACACGCAGGTCAAGCACGTGATGTACGACAACACCGCGGTGGCCGCCAAGGACTGGCACCGCACCATCTTCGGGGACCGCACCTAACCGTCTTCGGCTCTCGCCGAGTGGCAGCCGGCCGCCTGACCAGCGGCGCCACCCCTCCCGAAAGGGCAGCTCATGGAGCAGTTCGAGCCCGACCGCCTCTCGGCGGCGCAACTCGCCGCGATGCGGCGCAGCCTCACCAGCGGGCGCGGCGCCCTCACCCGCCGCTCGCTGTTGCGCGCCTCCGGTGTCGGAGCGCTCACCCTCGGCGGACTGGCCTCCCTGTCCGCCTGCGGCATCCCGCCGGCCAAGCGCGCGGGTGACACGGCTGCCGCCTCCGACGACCGCTCGGCCGAGGAGAAGGAGCTCAACTTCTCCAACTGGACCGAGTACATGGACACCAGCGAGGACGAGAAGAGCCACCCCACGCTGGACGAGTTCGCCAAGCGGACCGGGATCAAGGTCAAGTACACCGAGGACATCAACGACAACGTCGAGTTCTTCGGCAAGGTCCGCCCGCAGCTGGCGGCCGGCCAGGACACCGGCCGCGACCTGATCGTCGTCACCGACTGGCTCGCCGCCCGCATCATCCGGCTCGGCTGGGCGCAGAAGCTGGACCCCTCCCACCTCCCGCACGCCTACGCCAACCTGATCCCGCAGTTCCGCAACCCCGACTGGGACCCGGGCCGCTCGTACAGCTACCCCTGGACCGGCATCGACACCGTCATCGCCTACAACGTGAAGGCCACCGAGGGCAAGAAGGTCGACTCCGTCACGCAGCTGCTGGACGACCCCTCCCTCAAGGGCCGCGTCGGCTTCCTCACCGAGATGCGCGACAGCGTCGGCATGACCCTGCTCGACCAGGGCAAGGACCCGGCGAACTTCACCACCGCCGACTTCGACGGCGCCATCGGCCGGCTCCAGAAGGGCGTCGACACCAAGCAGATCCGCCGCTTCACCGGCAACGACTACACGGCGGACCTCGACAAGGGCGACCTCGCCGCCTGCCTGGCCTGGGCCGGAGACGTCATCCAGCTCCAGGCCGGCAACCCGGACATCAAGTACGCGATACCGGCGCCCGGCTACATCACCTCCAGCGACAACCTGCTGGTCCCCGCCCATGCCCGGCACAAGGCCAACGCCGAGAAGCTGATCGACTTCTACTACGAGCCGCCGATCGCCGCCCAGCTGGCCGCGTTCATCAGCTACGTGTGCCCCGTCGAAGGCGTCAAGGAAGACCTTGCGAAGATCGACCCCGCGCTCGCGGACAACCCCTTGATCATTCCGGACAAGGCGATGGCGGCCAAGGCCCGCGCCTTCCGCTCCCTCAGCAGTGAGGAAGAGACCGCGTACGAGGAGAAGTTCGCCAAGCTCATCGGAGCCTGACGAACCCCTTCCCCCCGTGCCGGCATCCGCGCCCCGCACCCTTCCGACGACACCACCACCGAAGGCCGCGACCCATGACTGACAAGACTGCGGGCGGCGACGTCCGCCTCGCCGGGATCAGCAAGCACTACGGCTCGTTCACCGCCGTGCACCCGCTGGATCTCACCATCCCCCAGGGCTCCTTCTTCGCCCTGCTCGGCGCCTCGGGCTGCGGGAAGACCACCACCCTGCGCATGATCGCCGGTCTGGAGGAGCCCTCCACCGGCACGGTCAGCCTCGGCGACCGGGAGGTCACCCAGCTGCCGCCGTACAAGCGCCCGGTCAACACGGTGTTCCAGAGCTACGCGCTCTTCCCGCACCTGAACATCTACGAGAACGTGGCCTTCGGACTGCGCCGCCGCGGCATCAAGTCCGTCAAGAAGCAGGTCGACGACATGCTGGAGCTGGTCGAGCTGGGTCAGTTCGCCCAGCGCAAGCCGCACCAGCTCTCCGGCGGCCAGCAGCAGCGCGTGGCCGTCGCCCGCGCGCTCATCAACCACCCGCAGGTGCTCCTCCTCGACGAGCCCCTCGGCGCCCTGGACCTCAAGCTGCGCCGCCAGATGCAGCTGGAGCTCAAGCGGATCCAGACCGAGGTCGGCATCACCTTCGTGCACGTCACGCACGACCAGGAGGAGGCCATGACCATGGCCGACACGGTCGCCGTGATGAACGGCGGCCGCGTCGAGCAGCTGGGCGCCCCCGCCGACCTGTACGAGAACCCGAAGACCACCTTCGTTGCCAACTTCCTCGGCACCTCCAACCTCATCGAGGCCGAGGTCCTGGAGGCGGGCGGCGCCGACGTGACGGTCAGCTCCGCGGGGACGAAGCTGCGGCTGCCCGCGGCCCGATGTTCGACCACGCCCAAGGCCGGCGGAAAGCTGCTGGTCGGGGTGCGTCCCGAGAAGATATCCCTGGTCCACGCGGACGAGGAGGACACCGTCGCGGCCGGCCGCAACAAGGTCCGCGGCACGATAGCCGCCTCCTCCTTCATCGGCGTCTCCACCCAGTACGTCATCGACAGCCCCGTCTGCCCGGAGCTGGAGGTGTACGTCCAGAACATCGAACGCGACGCCCGCCTCGCCCCCGGCGCCGAGGTCGTCCTGCACTGGAACCCGGAGCACACCTTCGGCCTCGACGCCGCTCAAGACATCGACGCGGGCATCGAGACGGTCGAGGAGGGCGCATGACCGCCACCGTCGCGCCACCGGAGGCCGAGGCCGCCACCGAACCCCCGGTCCACAAGCCGTCCCTGCGCAAGCGGCTGGTCCCGTACTGGCTGCTGATCCCGGGCATCCTGTGGCTGCTGGTGTTCTTCGTCCTGCCGATGATCTACCAGGCCTCCACCTCGGTGCAGACCGGCTCCCTCGAAGAGGGCTTCAAGGTCACCTGGCACTTCCAGACGTACTGGGACGCCCTCACCGAGTACTACCCGCAGTTCCTGCGCTCCCTGCTCTACGCCGGCACCGCGACCGTGCTGTGCCTGCTGCTCGGTTATCCGCTGGCCTACCTGATCGCCTTCAAGGCGGGACGCTGGCGCAACCTTCTGCTGGTGCTGGTCATCGCCCCGTTCTTCACCAGCTTCCTGATCCGCACCCTGGCCTGGAAGACGATCCTGGCCGACGGCGGACCGGTGGTGGATGTCCTCAACACCCTGCACGTCCTGGACGTCACCAGCTGGCTCGGGATGACCCAGGGCGACCGGGTGCTGGCCACGCCGCTCGCGGTGGTCTGCGGTCTGACGTACAACTTCCTCCCCTTCATGATCCTGCCGCTCTACACCTCGCTGGAGCGCATCGACACCCGCCTCCACGAGGCGGCCGGGGACCTGTACGCCCGCCCCTCCACCACCTTCCGGAAGGTGACCTTCCCGCTCTCCATGCCGGGCGTGGTCTCCGGGACCCTGCTCACCTTCATCCCGGCGAGCGGCGACTACGTCAACGCCGAACTGCTCGGCTCCACGGACACCCGGATGATCGGCAACGTCATCCAGTCGCAGTACCTGCGCATCCTCGACTACCCGACGGCCGCCGCGCTGTCCTTCATCCTCATGGCCATCGTGCTGATCATGGTCACCATCTACATCCGCCGAGCGGGGACGGAGGACCTGGTCTGATGCGTTGGCTCCGGCGCAATCTCGTCGTCATCTTCGGCCTCGGCACGCTCGCGTACATGATCCTGCCGAACGTCGTCGTGACGGTCTTCTCCTTCAACAACCCCGCCGGGCGGTTCAACTACGCCTGGCAGGAGTTCTCGCTCGACGCCTGGAAGGACCCCTGCGGGGTCGCCGACCTGTGCGGCTCGCTGTCCCTGTCGCTCCAGATCGCCGTGTGGGCCACCATCGGCGCCACCGTCCTCGGCACGGCCATCGCCTTCGCGCTGGTGCGCTACCGGT
The DNA here is from genome assembly GCF_001279655.1 of Streptomyces sp. WM6372. Classification (NCBI taxonomy): domain Bacteria; kingdom Bacillati; phylum Actinomycetota; class Actinomycetes; order Kitasatosporales; family Streptomycetaceae; genus Streptomyces; species Streptomyces sp. WM6372. The sequence continues at coordinate 72,068 of NZ_LGDB01000186.1, forward strand.
TCCGGGCGCGCGGCGCGGTCAACTCGCTGATCTTCCTGCCGATGGCCATGCCCGAGATCGTGATGGCGGCCTCGCTGCTCGCCCTCTTCCTCAACATGGGCATCCAGCTGGGCTTCTGGACGATCCTGATCGCCCACATCATGTTCTGCCTCAGCTTCGTCGTCGCGGCCGTCAAGGCGCGCGTCCTGTCGATGGACCCGCGGCTGGAGGAGGCCGCCCGCGACCTCTACGCGGGCCCGGTGCAGACGTTCGTACGGGTCACGCTGCCGATCGCGGCGCCCGGTATCGCGGCCGGCGCGCTGCTCTCGTTCGCGCTCTCGTTCGACGACTTCATCATCACCAACTTCAACTCGGGCAACACCGTCACCTTCCCCATGTTCGTGTGGGGCTCGGCCCAGCGCGGTACGCCTGTACAGATCAACGTCATCGGTACGGCGATGTTCGTCATCGCGGTGCTGGTGGTGCTCGTCGGCCAGATGGTCGGCAACCGCCGCAAGAACGCACAGCCCAAGTAACTCTGTAGGGAGTTGGAAGACATGGCCCCAGTCGCCATGCGAAGTGTTGCTCAATCCCTTTCCGAAGCACTGCCGGTCTCGTACTGGCTGGACGACCCCGGCAAGCCCGCCGCGCAGCCGGCGCTGACCTCCGACGAGGCCTGCGACCTGCTCGTCATCGGCGGCGGGTACAGCGGACTGTGGACGGCGCTGATCGCCAAGGAGCGCGATCCCGCCCGGGACGTCGTCCTGATCGAGTCGAAGGAGGCGGGCTGGGCCGCCTCCGGCCGCAACGGCGGATTCTGCGCCGCCTCCCTCACGCACGGCCTGGCCAACGGCATGGCCCGCTGGCCGGGCGAGCTCGCCAAGCTGGAGGAGATGGGCGCCCGCAACCTCGACGAGATCGAGGCGGCCATCGCCCGCTACGGCATCGACTGCGACTTCGAGCGCACCGGCGAGATCGACGTGGCCACCGAGCCCCACCAGGTCGAGGAACTGCGCGAGCTGTACGAGGAGGCCGGGAAGCTGGGCCTCGCGGGCGGCTCGCGCTGGCTGGACCGCGAGGAACTGCGCGCCGAGGTCGACTCGCCGACGTTCCTCGCGGGGCTGTGGGACACCGACGGCGTCGCCATGCTCAACCCGGCGAAGCTGGCCTGGGGCCTCAAGGAGGCCTGCCTGTCGCTGGGCGTGCGGATCTACGAGAACACCCGCGGGCTGTCATTGACCTCCTCGGGCGCCGGGATGGCCGTACGCACCCCGTACGGGCGGATCTTCGCCCGGCGGGTGGCGCTCGGCACGAACATCTTCCCCTCGCTGGTCAAGCGGATCCGGCCGTTCACGGTGCCGGTCTACGACTACGCCCTGATGACCGAGCCGCTGACCGCCGACCAGCTGAAGGCCATCGGCTGGCAGAACCGCCAGGGCCTGGGCGACAGCGCCAACCAGTTCCACTACTTCCGCATCACCCCGGAGAACCGCATCCTGTGGGGCGGCTACGACGCCATCTACCCCTATCGCGGCAAGCTGGACTCCGAGTACGACCACCGCCCCGAGACGTACCTGAAGCTCGCGCAGCACTTCTTCACCGCGTTCCCGCAGCTGGAGGGCATCAAGTTCAGCCACGCCTGGGGCGGGGCCATCGACACCTGCTCGCGCTTCTCCGCCTTCTTCGGCACCGCGCACGGCGGCAGGGTCGCCTACGCGGCCGGCTACACGGGGCTCGGGGTCGGCGCCACCCGCTTCGGCGCCGACGTGATGCTGGACCTGCTGGACGGGGCCCGCACCGAGCGGACCGAGCTGGAGATGGTGAAGTCCCGGCCGATGCCGTTCCCGCCCGAGCCCTTCGCCTGGACCGGAATCACGCTCACCAAGTGGTCCCTGGCCCGGGCGGACGCCCGCGGCGGCCGCCGCAACCTGTGGCTGAAGGCCTTGGACAAGCTCGGCCTCGGCTTCGACAGCTGACCGGCCCCGCTCGGCGGCCCGGCGCGCGCTCCGCCCCCGGCGCGCGCCGCGGTTCATGCCGTGAGCGGCTTCACCACCACGGGGTGGGCGAACCCGCGTCATCGCAGGGCCCGGCCCCGCTCTCTCCCGGTGAGGAACCCTCACCGAAGAGAACGGAGGCCGGGCGATGCACGGCTCGGAGATCAAGACCGCGGTGGAATGGCTCGCATCGGTGGCGCCGGATCCCGACGCCTGCCGGTGGGAGTGGGAGCGCAACCCCCTCGGGGTCGCCCTGCTGCCCGCCGGCCGGCAGTGGGACGTGCTGATCCTGCCCGGAGGGCTGGGGCAGGCCGCCCTCGACGTCCTGACCCTGCTCCTCGACCGGCCCGGCCCGGTGCTCGCCGACTCCGGTGCCACGCGGGGGAGCCGCACATCGACACGTCGGCTGGGCTTCTTCGTGCCCCCGGGTACGGCCTCCCGCTGGATCGGGACCGGCGTTCGGGGGGCGGGGCGCGGGACCTGGATCGTGGTCCCGTACCCCGGCCGGACCACGGGCGGGGTGCGCTGGCTGGTGCTCCCGGACGGCCGCGGGACGCTCACCGATCCGGTGCTGCTGGAGCTCGCGATGCACGAGGCCGCGGCCCGGGTGGCGGGGGAGGAGGGACGCAAGCCTTGACAAGGGTATTGGTCTGGACCATGTTGGGCGCCGCTGCCGCATCACCGGCGGCCTGGCTCCATCCCCCCATGTTCCGGAGGCAGTTGTGCGCAGACCCGTGTCACTGTTCACCGCGGCCGCCCTCGCGGTGGCCGCCTTCCTCGCCGCGGGCCCGCCGGCCGCGGCGGCCGACGCCGACCTCGCCCGCAACGGCGGCTTCGAAGCCGGGCTCGACGGCTGGAGCTGCTCGGCCGGCAGCGGAGCCGTCGTCACCACCCCCGTCCACGGCGGCGGTTCCGCCCTCAGGGCCACCCCGGCCGGCCAGGACAACGCCCGCTGCTCCCAGACCGTCACCGTCAAGCCCGACTCCACGTACACCCTCGCCGCCTGGGTGCAGGGCGCGTACGTCTACCTCGGCGCCGCCGGGACCGGCACCACCGACGTGTCCACCTGGGCGCAGACCCCGGGCGCCTGGAAGCAGCTGAGCACGACGTTCCGTACGGGCGCGGCCACCACCTCGGTGACCGTCTACACGCACGGCTGGTACGGCCAGGGCGCCCACCTCACGGACGACGTCACGCTCGTCGGCCCCGACCCGGGCGGTTCCGGACCCGGCCGGCCCCAGCCCCCGGCCGCCCCCACCGGCCTCACGGCGTCCGGCGCCACCGCGAACAGCCTGAACCTCTCCTGGTCGGCCGCCCCCGGCGCCACCTCGTACACGCTCTACCGGGACGGCGCCGCGCCCGTGAGCACCACCGGCACCTCGACGACGGTCACCGGACTCACCGCGTCCACCTCGTACACCTTCCAGGTCGGCGCGGTGAACGCGGCCGGCGAGTCCGCGAAGAGCGCCCCCGTCTCCGCCTCCACGACGAGCAGCGGCGGCAACCCGGGCAACCCGGGCCTCCCGGCGCACGCCCTGGTCGGCTATCTCCACGCGAGCTTCGCCAATGGCTCCGGCTACACCCGGATGGCCGACGTCCCCGCCTCGTGGGACGTCATCAACCTCGCGTTCGGCGAACCGACGTCGGTGACCTCGGGGGACATCCGCTTCTCGCTCTGCCCGGTCAGCGAGTGCCCGAACGCGGAAACGGCGGCCGAGTTCAAGGCGGCCGTCAAGGCCAAGCAGGCGGCCGGCAAGAAGGTCCTGATCTCGATCGGCGGCCAGAACGGCCAGGTCCAGCTCGCCACCACGGCCGCCCGCGACACCTTCGTCTCCTCGGTCAGCAAGATCATCGACGAGTACGGGCTCGACGGACTCGACATCGACTTCGAGGGCCACTCCCTCTCCCTCGCCACCGGCGACACCGATTTCCGCTCGCCCACCACGCCGGTGATCGTGAACCTCATCGCGGCCGTCAGGACGCTGAAGGCCAGGTACGGCCCGGACTTCGTCCTGACCATGGCCCCGGAGACCTTCTTCGTCCAGCTGGGATACCAGTACTACGGCTCCGGCCCCTGGGGCGGCCAGGACCCGCGCGCCGGCGCCTACCTCCCGGTCATCCACGCCCTGCGCGACGACCTCACCCTGCTCCACGTCCAGGACTACAACTCGGGCTCGATCATGGGCCTCGACAACCAGTACCACTCCATGGGCGGCGCGGACTTCCACATCGCCATGACCGACATGCTGCTCACCGGGTTCCCGGTCGCGGGCAACGCCGCGCGCGTCTTCCCGCCGCTGCGCCCGGACCAGGTGGCCATCGGCCTCCCGGCCACGACCAACGCGGGCAACGGCCACACCCCGCCCGCCGAGGTGAACAAGGCACTGGACTGCCTGACGAAGAAGACCGGCTGCGGCACCTACCAGACGCACGGCACCTGGCCCGCCCTGCGCGGGCTGATGACCTGGTCGATCAACTGGGACCGCTTCGGAGCCTGGGAGTTCTCGAAGAACTTCGACGCCTACTTCGGCGGCTAGGGGGTTCCGGCGGTGCGGCGGACGGCGTGGGCGACGGGGACCAGCAGGAGGGTGCACAGGAAACAGCTGGCCAGGACGTCCAGGGGCCAGTGCCAGCCGCGCAGGATCAGGCCGGTCGCGGTGGCGGCCGTCAGGAGGAGGGCGAGGGCCAGGGGCCAGGGGCGGCGCGCGTACGGGCCGATCAGCAGGGCCGCGCCGAGGTACGCGACGGCAGAAGTGGCCGTGTGGCCCGAGGGGAAGTAGCCGGCGGCCCACGGCTCCAGGGGGCCGGGGCGGGCGGTCCACTCCTTCAGCGGCACGATCACCGCGGGGACCAGGGCCATCGCCAGCCCCGCCGTCAGGGCCGGGGCCCAGGCGCGGGAGCGCCGGACGGAGTACGCCATCGCCAGGACCAGGACCGGTACGGCGACCGGGGCGTTGCCGAGGTCGGAGAGGCGCTCGGTGACGGCGTCGGGGACCGTGCGGACCAGGGCGCGGCTGAGGCGCTCGTCTGGCGCGAGCAGCGGGCCCGAGACCAGGACCTGCCAGGTCGTCAGGGCGAGCCCCAGCAGGGAGAGAAGGAGGAGGATGGCCGGCCGTCCCGGAACAGGGGGGATGGTTCCGGGACGGCCGCCCGGATCGGGTTGCCGAGCGCCCCGGGGGGTTTGGGGCGAACGGCCGTCCGATCGGTGAGGAGTGTGCGCGAACGCAGGCCCAGTGCGGCGCTGGGGAAGCCCGGTACTGGTGTCGCCCCCGGTTTCCCGGGAGCGGGGTGTCTCACTCATCTGCAGAAACCGTACGGCAGCGGAAAGGGGACCGACAGCAGGAACGCGCTCCTGCCATCGGCCCCCCACATCTTCTTCACAGTGCCTGCCCGTTACCGGGGGTACCGGCGGGCTCTGGTGTTCGGCGGGTCGCTCAGACGTCCGTGCCGATGGCCGCGAACGCCGCCTCGATGAGGTCCAGGCCCTCGTTCAGCAGGTCCTCGCCGATGACGATCGGCGGGAGGAAGCGGAGCACGTTGCCGTAGGTGCCGCAGGTGAGGACGAGCAGGCCCTCGGCGTGGCAGGCCTTGGCGAGCGCGCCGGCCGCCTCCGGGAACGGGGTCTTGGAGACCGGGTCCTTGACGAGCTCGATCGCGATCATGGCGCCGCGGCCGCGGATGTCGCCGATGATGTCGTACTTCTCCTGCATGACCGTCAGGCGGGCCTTCATGACGGACTCGATCTTCTTCGCCGCGGCGTTGAGGTCGAGCTCCTTCATGGTCTCGATGGAGCCCAGCGCACCGGCGCAGGCCACCGGGTTGCCGCCGTAGGTGCCGCCCAGGCCGCCCGCGTGCGCGGCGTCCATGATCTCGGCGCGGCCCGTCACGGCGGCGAGCGGCAGACCGCCCGCGATGCCCTTGGCGGTGGTGATCAGGTCCGGGACGATGCCCTCGTCCTCGCACGCGAACCACTGGCCGGTGCGGCAGAAGCCGGACTGGATCTCGTCGGCGACGAAGACGATGCCGTTGTCGTTGGCGAACTGCACGATCGCCGGCAGGAAGCCCTTGGCCGGCTCGATGAAGCCGCCCTCGCCGAGGACCGGCTCGATGATGATCGCGGCGACGTTGTCGGCGCCGATCTGCTTGGTGATCTGGTCGATCGCCTGGGCGGCGGCCTCGGGGCCGCAGTTCTCGGCGCCGGTGGGCCAGCGGTAGCCGTAGGCGACCGGGACGCGGTAGACCTCGGGGGCGAACGGGCCGAAGCCGTTCTTGTACGGCATGTTCTTCGCGGTCAGCGCCATCGTGAGGTTCGTACGGCCGTGGTAGCCGTGGTCGAAGACGACGACGGCCTGGCGCTTGGTGTACGCACGGGCGATCTTGACGGCGTTCTCGACGGCCTCGGCGCCGGAGTTGAACAGCGCCGACTTCTTCGCGTGGTTGCCCGGGGTCAGCTCGGCCAGCGCCTCGCAGACCTCGACGTAGCCCTCGTACGGCGTGACCATGAAACAGGTGTGGGTGAAGTCCGCGAGCTGCGCGGAGGCGCGGCGCACGACGGCCTCGGCGGAGGCACCGACGGAGGTCACGGCGATGCCGGAACCGAAGTCGATCAGGCGGTTGCCGTCGACGTCCTCGATGATGCCGCCACCCGCGCGGGCCGTGAAGACGGGGAGCACGGAGCCCACGCCGCCGGCCACCGTCTCGAGGCGGCGGGCCTGCAGCTCCTGCGACTTGGGGCCGGGGATCGCGGTGACGATGCGGCGCTCCTGCGGGACAGCGGTCATAGAGGGCTCCTGGGGGGTGTTTTCGGGCGCACTTGTGTCTTTGTCCGCAGGCTAGGCCCGGGGGAGGGGGTACTGCATGCTCCGTTCGGGAGTGGTGTCCGCGTGTCCTTGTCCGTGACGGCCATAGGAAGGTCCCGCCGCCTGTCTTGTGGACGCTGCGGACACAGGGGCTCGTACGGGGCCCACGGCCGCCTGCGGGCAACTACATTGAGCGACGCAGCGCAGGCACGGGCAGGGGGCAGGGGTTTCATGGACACCGACGGCACGTACGGCACGGACGAGAAGCGGCCGCCGCGCGCCGGGCACGTCCCGCGGCCGGCGGGCCCGCCCCCGGCCGGAGCGCCCCCCGTCGGCGGCCCCCCTCCCGGCCCCCCGCCGAAGCCCGCCCACGCCCCCGCCGGCCCCGGCCCGTCCCTCGCCGACTGGC